>CAZVDA010000078.1:0-9283 GCA_964625365.1 uncultured Thiopseudomonas sp.
TCCATATTCGCCTGCCAGTAAGACTCCAGGGTGCCGACATCCCGCCAGTAGGCCGGCGCGCCCTCTTCGTTCTGGAACGGATAGGCCAGCACATGGTGACTGTTGATAATGGACGGAATGATGTCCTTGCCGAAGTCATTGCTGGACGCAGGGTTGTCATGGTCCTCGATCAGTTTCTTGAACAAAAACTCGGTCGAGAAAATGTAGATGCCCATGGAGGCCAGTGCGGTACCAGGCTTGCCCGGAATGGATTCCGGATTGGCCGGTTTTTCGGTAAAGCGCTCGACCTTCATGTCGCCATTGACCGACATGACGCCAAACCCCCTGGCTTCGGCCACTGGCACTTCAATACAGCCAATGGTGACATCCGCCCCCTTGCTGACGTGCTCCATCAGCATGCGGCTGTAGTCCATCGAGTAAATATGATCCCCACCCAGCACCAGCACATACTCCGGGCTATAGCGGCGTAGGATGTCCAGGTTCTGGTAAAGGGCGTCTGCGGTGCCGCGATACCAGCCCTTGTCAATGCGCTGCTGCGCGGGCAACAGTTCAACAAACTCGCCGATCTCATAGCGCATGAAATTCCAGGCGCGCTGCACATGGCGAATCAGCGAGTGCGACTTATACTGGGTCAGCACACCAATCTGGCGAATGCCCGAGTTGACGCAGTTGGACAATACAAAGTCAATGATGCGGTACTTGCCGCCAAAGGGCACTGCCGGTTTGGCCCGCCACTGGGTCAGTGCACGCAGGCGGCTGCCCTCGCCACCGGCCAGAACCAGTGCCAGTGTGTTGCGGGTAAGCGCATTGACCGATTTGATCTGGGTGAAATCTTCCATCTTACTGCCCTCCAGTCTGTTCATAAGCAATTTCCTGTGCCCTCAGCATGGCTCCCCTCAGGCCCAGTCCGGTTTCAGTAACCAGATAGACCGGCATGCTGCGCACGACATCCTGCATACGACCCTTGGCATGCATGGCCTGCAAGAAGGCTGGCTGCTGCATCCAGGGCACAATCCTGGAGGCGACGCCGCCAGCGATATAAATTCCGGCCCGGGCTGGCCACAACAGCGCCAGATTGCCCAGGTAGCTTCCGTAAAGGCTGACAAAGGTGTCCAGCGTCCGTGTTGCCACGGCATCTCCGGCATCGGCCAGTTTCACTATCTGTGCCGCACTGGCCAGCGCAGCCTGCTGCGGATGCCGTGCACCCGCGAAAAAGCCATAGAGCATCTCAAGCCCGGGACCGGACACAACACGCTCGTAAGATACATGCTGCCATTGTTGCCACAACCAGCGCAGCAAGTCTTGCTGCACATCATCTGTCGGCGCAAAATCCATATGGCCACCCTCGCAGGGCTGCGGTATGTGACGCCCGTCACAAAACGGCACAGGCGCAACCCCCAGACCCGTACCGGCTCCGGCAACCAGCCGGTGGCCGTGCGGGTCATGACTGCCAGGATGCAAAACGATGTATTCATCAGTCGTTAGGCCATCGACACCGTAGGCGGCAGCCTGAAAATCATTGACCAGCTCGACACGGCCAATCCGGCAGTGGTGTTCCAGCGCGTCGGCATCAACCTGCCACGGCAGGTTGGTTAACTGTACCTGCCGCCCGGCAACCGGCCCGGGCAACCCAAGGCAGGCGGCAGCAAAATCCGGTAAATCGTACGTCTGCCGGAAACAATGAATGGCATCGGCCAGCGAGGCAAATTCACTGCTGGCATAGGACTGGCTCACAACAATACCGCTGTCGGCCTCAACTGCCTGAAAACGCGACCAGGTTCCGCCAATATCGGCTGCCAACAACATCCGCAACACCCCGCAAGCACACTAGGGATAAATAAAGAGCTGATAGAGTATACCAAAATGGCATAACTTGCAGCCTTGCTCGTTCATGTGACTGATACGCATAAAAAACGGGCCGGCAACCTTTCGATTGCCGGCCCGCTACAGCAGCAAATGCCAACTACTGTCAGTCTTTCAGTGGCACCAGACGCGGCGCAATCATGTGCTCGGGCTTGAGGATATCCATCAGCATATCCTCGTCCAGCAGATTTTCCTCGCGCACCAGCTCCAGCACGCCACGTCCGCTTTCCAGCGCTTTTTTGGCAATACGTGAAGAGTTTTCGTAACCAATGTAAGGGTTGAGCGCGGTGACCAGACCAATGGAGCGTTCCATCATCTCGCGGCAGTGGGCTTCGTTCGCGGTAATACCTTCGATGCAGTGCTCGCGCAGCATATCCATGGAACGGCGCAGCAGGCGAATCGAATCGAACATTTTCCAGGCGATCAGCGGCTCCATAACGTTGAGCTGCAGCTGGCCGGCTTCGGCCGCCATGGTCAGGGCCAGGTCGTTGCCGACCACATCAAAGGCCACCTGGTTGACGGCTTCGGGGATCACGGGGTTGACCTTGCCGGGCATGATGGAGCTGCCAGGCTGACGCGCCGGCAGATTGATCTCGTTGATACCGGTGCGTGGGCCGCTGGACAGCAGGCGCAGGTCGTTACAGATCTTGGACAACTTGGTGGCGGTGCGCTTGAGCATGCCGGAGAACAGCACGAAAGCACCCATGTCGTAGGTGGCTTCGATCAGGTTGGGAGCTGCCTTGATCGGATGGCCGCTGATCACTGCCAGACGCTCAACCGCCAGGCCCTGATAGCGCGGGTCAGCGTTGATGCCGGTACCGATGGCAGTACCGCCCAGGTTGACCAGACAAAACAGCTCGGGCGCCAATGTTTTCAAACGGCCCAGATCTTCACTCAGGTTGTGGGCAAATGCCTTGAACTCCTGGCCCAGGGTCATGGGTACGGCATCCTGTAGCTGGGTACGACCCATTTTCAGAACACCGGAAAACTCTTCAGACTTCTGCTCAAACGCCTTGATCAGACGGTCCAGGCTCAGCAGAAGCTCGTGATGGCCCAGCATCAGGCCAACGCGGATGGCGCTGGGGTAGGCATCGTTGGTGGACTGCGCCATGTTGACGTCATTATTGGGGTGCAGGAACTCGTACTCGCCCTTTTCCTTGCCCATGGCCTCAAGGGCCAGGTTGGCAATGACTTCGTTGGCATTCATGTTGGTGGACGTACCGGCTCCACCCTGGATCATGTCAACGATAAACTGGTCATGGTGCTGACCCTGAATGATCTTGTGGCAGGCTTCCGTGATGGCAGCATGCTTTTCATCATTCAGATAACCCAGCTCGTGGTTGGCATCGGCCGCAGCCTGCTTGACCATGGCCAGCGCGCTGACAAAATCGGGATAGTGAGAAAGAGGCACACCGCTGAGGTTAAAGTTGTGCATGGCCCGCAAGGTCTGAATACCGTAGTAGGCATTCTTGGGAACGGGCAAGGAGCCCAGCAGGTCGTGCTCTGAACGAAACGATGTGGTTGACATAATCTACCTTCTCTAGCCGTGTTTATCGGTTTTGTAATAGTGCCGCTTTCCGTGCGGGTTTAAGCTCCGGCGCTAACTTTATAGCCACCCTGTGCTTTTTTTCAATTTTTTTTTAGACTATTTTTCACTTGCTTTCCGCGCCTGAATCGGAGCTGCTTCCCTGCTCTGCTTCATCGGCAGCCTCTTTTTCATCCCCCAGCTCGGAAATGGCCTTAAGTCGCGCGACCACTTTGCCGTTGATACTGTCAGCAGGGAAGTGGCCGGCCTCGTTCGCCTTGCCCGGCTCATCGCCGCTGAGCAGCGCCAGCGCCTGCTCGACATGCTCCACAACATAAACGGCAAACTGCCCCGCCTCCACTGCCTCCAATACATCGGCGTTCAGCAACAGGTTGTCCTGATTGGCTCGCGGCACGATCACGCCCTGCTCCCCGGTCAGGCCGCGCTCGGCACAGAGCCGGTAAAACCCTTCGATCTTCTCGTTGACCCCGCCCACGGCCTGCACCTCACCAAACTGGTTGATGGAGCCGGTAATGGCAAAGCACTGTTTAAGCGGCACCCGTGCCAGCGCCGAAATCAGGGCACAGACTTCTCCCAGTGACGCACTGTCTCCGTCCACATAGCCATAGGACTGCTCCAGCGCAATGCTGGCAGAAATAGCCAGCGGATACTCCTGGGCATAGCGGCTACCCAGATAGCCGGTCAGAATCATCACGCCCTTGGAGTGGATAGGCTGGCCCAGCGTTACCTCACGCTCAATATCCACGATGCCGTTGCTGCCGGGATAAACAGTCGCCGATATACGGGCCGGTACACCAAACTCGGAGTCTCCCGCCTGCAGCACGGTCAGACCATTGCACTTGCCGACCGCCGAGCCGGCGGTATCAATCAAAATGATGCCGGCCAGCATGTCATCAAGGATTTGCCGGGAAATACGTCCGGTTCGACGCATTTTTGCCTGTATGGCCTGATCAATATGGGTCGCCCGGGTGAGGGGTTCCTGCTGCCGCGCCCGCAGGTAGTCAGCTTCGCTGACCACCTGGAACAACTCGGACAAGTGTGCCGACAGGCGATTCTGGTGCTCGGCCAGCCGCATGCCGTAACTGGCCAGACGCTGCACCGCACAGCGTGTCAGTGGAGCCATGCCCTCTTCATGGGTGCGGTTGCGCACCAGGCGGGCAAACTGTAACAGGGTGTCCGCTTCAAGGGGGAAATCTTCTTCAAAATCAACAAGAACACGGAACATATCCTGGAAGTCCGGGTCAAGGTCCTGCAGGGCGTAATACAGTTCGCGCGAGCCGATTACGATCACCTTCACGTTGAGCGGAATCACCTGCGGCGTAAGCGTTACCGCCGCCATACGACTAAGCTCCAGCAACGGGGATTCCATTTTCAGCTGGCGTGAATGCAGTGCGCGCTTCAGTGCCTCCCACACAAAGGGCTCGGACAGCAATTTTTCCGCTTCCAGAATCAAATATCCGCCGTTGGCCTTATGCAGGGCACCAGGACGCAGCTGACGATAGCTGGTGTACAGCATGCCCTGGTCGGAGCTGTATTCAATACGCCCGAACAGGTTGTCATAGGTCGGATGCGACTCGAATACCACCGGCGCCCCACCGTTGGCACTGTGCCCCATGACCACGTTGGGGCTGTACTGCTCCTCCAGCATCTTGCGGCGCACGCTGTCGCTGTGCTCCTCGTCAACCAGCTGCTCAACAACGGTTTTCAGCAAATTGCCCTGCATGGCCTGCAAGTAAGCCACCACACTGGGATATTCGCCATATTTGGCAGCCAGAGCAGCCAAGCTGGACTCCAGCGCCAGGCTGATGGTTTCTTCGTTCAGCTGGCGCAGTTCGTTGCTTGATTCGCGCTTCCATAGCGGCAGGCTGGACAGCTCGGTATTCAGCTGTTCCTCAAGCCAGGCAATGTCTTCATGGAACTGTTCCCGTTCCGACTCGGGCCGCTGCGCAAACTCGGCCTCGTCCAGCGCACGCCCTTCAAACATCGGGGTGAAGGCAATATTGCTGCTGTCGCGGTAGAGGGCGATGTTCTTCTCAAGGGCCAGTTTCTCGATGCGGTCCAGCGCCTTGTCGTATTTCTTGTTAAAGGTACGGTCAATAGCCCCTTTTTTCTGTTGCCAGCTTGGCGTCTCAAAGACGGCCGGAAACGACGACAGGATGGTATCCAGCAGCGTAGAAATATCCCGGCAAAACTCGCTGCCCATACCGGCAGGCAATTCGATGGCATGCGGCTCCCGCGGCTCGTCAAAGTGGTTCACATACAGCCAGTCAGACGGCGTTGCGGCATTTGCGGCAACGTCAGTCAGGTAGCGCCGCACATAGGAAAAACGTCCAGATCCAGGCTCACCCATTACAAACAGGTTATACCCGGAACGCGGCATCGCCACGCCAAACTCCAGCGCCTCAACCGCTCTTGCCTGTCCCAGGACACCGTCAAAAGACTCCAGCTCGTCCGTGCGCTCGAATGGAAACAGCGCCTCGGGCAGCAAACGGGTAAGATCGGCAACCTGCAAACGCAAGTGCTGCACGCTGTCAGACATGAAGAGTTCCTTGTACAAACATTAAAATTCGGCGGATAACACAGTCCCGCCTGGTTGTTCCTGCCCTGCTCAGGCACATATAACAAAGGGCAGGCAGCCACCGGCAACCCGCCCTTGAGGGTACCTACCCCGGCACACAACCGGAGTCAGAGTCAGCCCGGCATGCCGTCAGACAATACCCTGTGCCAGCATGGCATCGGCCACTTTAACAAAACCGGCAATATTGGCACCTTTGACGTAGTTCACCTTGCCGTCTTCCTTGCCGTAATTAACACAGGACGCATGAATTCCCTGCATGATGCTATGCAGCTTGGCGTCCACTTCGCCATCGGTCCATAGCAAACGCATGGCATTCTGGGTCATTTCCAGACCGCTGACTGCCACACCACCCGCGTTTGACGCCTTTCCGGGTGCATACAGGATGCCGGCGTCATGGAACAGATCAACCGCTTCCAGCGTGGACGGCATGTTGGCGCCCTCGGCCACGCAAAAGCAGCCATTCTTGATCAGGTTACGGGCATCATCACCATTGAGTTCGTTCTGCGTAGCACATGGCATGGCAATATCGCACTCCAAATGCCATGGACGCTGTCCCGGGAAGAACTGCGCTCCAAACTCTTTGGCCATCTCTTCAATGCGTCCGCGCCGTACAGTTTTCAGATCCATCAAGTAAGCCCAGTGCTCTCCGTCAAGGCCTTCAGGCATGTACAGGGTACCGCCCGAATCCGACAACGAAATAACCTTGCCGCCCAGTTCCATGACTTTTTGCGCAGCGTACTGGGCCACATTACCAGAACCGGAAATGGCCACACGCTGGCCTTCCAGACGGCGCTTAGTGCTTTTAAGCATCTGCTCGGCAAAATAGACGCAACCATAACCGGTTGCCTCGGGACGAATCAGGCTGCCACCGTAAGTCATGCCCTTGCCGGTAAATACCGAGGTAAACTCGTTGGCCAGACGCTTGTACTGGCCGAACATATAGCCAACCTCGCGCGCGCCCACACCAATATCACCGGCCGGCACATCAAGGTGCTGACCGATATGACGGTACAGTTCGTTCATAAACGACTGACAAAAGCGCATTACTTCCTGTTCGCTTTTGCCCTTGGGATCAAAATCTGCACCGCCCTTGCCACCGCCCATGGGCAGCGAGGTCAGTGAATTCTTGAACACCTGTTCAAACGCCAGAAACTTGAGAACACCCAGATTGACTGACGGGTGAAAACGGATACCG
Organism: uncultured Thiopseudomonas sp.; assembly: GCA_964625365.1. Taxonomy (GTDB): domain Bacteria; phylum Pseudomonadota; class Gammaproteobacteria; order Pseudomonadales; family Pseudomonadaceae; genus Thiopseudomonas. The sequence continues at coordinate 7,183 of CAZVDA010000078.1, forward strand.
CCCTTGTACGGACCAATGGCACTGTTCATCTGGATCCGGTAGCCACGATTAACGTGTACCTTGCCGGCATCATCGACCCAGGGCACACGAAACAGAATGACGCGCTCAGGCTCAACCATGCGCTCGATAATCCCTTCCTGCATATAGCGCGGGTTTTCCTGTAAAAACGGCCACAGGCTGCGCAGCACCTCTTCGACGGCCTGATGAAATTCAGGCTGCTGGGGGTCGCGCTGTTTAACGTGTTGAAGAAAGGAGTCAAGGCTATATGACATGATGGTTTCCTGAGGCTTGCATTTACAGAACAAAAGAAACAGGCACGGCACCTGAAACACACCTGCCGCCCATGCTGCTTTTAGCCCACGAACTGTATCAGCCCAGCCACGCCAGCGGTAGCACCAACATGATTTTTTATCATGCCTGCCTGTCTAGGCACCCGATAAATCACCACGTATAATCGCTTCGTTGCAGGAGAGCGGTGCATTCAGCACCCGCCGAAGGCGCAAACTCCCATAAACGCTCAGGCTCAAGTACTGCACATTCCATTATCGCCAACTGGAGAGCGGTTGCCAGACAACCCACCGAAGGGGCAAGTAGCGTCAGCTACACAAACTCTCAGGTAACAGGACAGAGGGAGGGGCATAACAGACAGCAGGTGCTTTCTGATGCTTACCTATATCTTTGTCATAGCCATTACTGCCGAAGCCATGTCCGGAGCGCTTGCCGCCGGGCGACGCAATATGGACTTGTTTGGCGTTGCACTCATCGCCTTTATGACAGCCCTCGGCGGCGGTACCGTGCGCGACATGCTTCTTGGCAACTACCCCGTTGTATGGACCCAGCACCCCCTCTATATTTACCTGACTATTGGCGCCGGCCTGTTCACCATCGTAATCGCCAAATACATGCGCCGGCTCAACCGCATTTTCCTACTGGTCGACGCTATGGGTCTGGTTGCCTTTACCATTATTGGCTGCAACGTAGCCTTGCGGCTGGAATACGAAACTCCCGTGGTGATCATGGCCGGTATTACCACAGGCATCTTTGGCGGCATCCTGCGTGACATCATGTGCAACCGCATGCCGCAGGTATTACGCCACGAACTCTATGCCAGCGTATCCTTCCTGGTCGCCATCCTCTATCTGGGCATGATCTACTTTGGCGTCAATGAAAACATCAACCTGCTTGTATCATTCATTTTCGGCCTCGGCATGCGTATGGCAGCGATCCGCTGGAGTTGGTCCCTGCCGGTATTCTCTTACTCACCTGATCGCTGGAATGACTGAAAACGCACTTAACGCACCTTCAGTATATTGCTTGCCTGTCCTGGGCTCCCAGGACAGGCCAAATGCGCAAGCATTCGTAAACGCACCCAGGGAATCAATTAGCACCCTGCAGCCTGTTCCTATCCGGTATATGCCTCTTCTGCAGAATACACAGCCATAACCAAGCTATCTCTTACTACTACAAATCAAACTGTTCTCACGCCCTACACTACTCGGCAACCTACCCGAGCGAACTGCTTGCACCAGCCACTCCTGCAGCAGTGCAGCACACGGGCTAACCAGCTGCGCCGGACAGCGCACCACAATTATACCGCAGGAATGTAAAATGCTAATTGCTATAGGCGGGTGTTTGACGGTAGCAACCGGGGCAGGCAGGGCAACCGGAATAAAGCCAGGCAACTTGGCATGACTGTTCAGGGCTGACCCGGTGGCTACTCGAGCGTGGCCTTTCATACAGCGGTGAACTCTATTGGCATTGAAGTGATGGTTGCGTGCAATGCTCGCTATTGGCGTACCGGCCACCTGGCACTGGGCGAGGATTTCAGCTCTGAAGGCTCTGGAGTAACGACGGCGCAGGGTGGTCGCTTGGTTTTCTCTTATTTGAATCATGACAGGTGTCCGCTTAAAAATAAGTGGACACTATCAGGCTGGATGATTGGCTGCTTCCAGATGGGATGACCGGACGCTTACTGCTAGACTCCAGGCGGGGTAGCCAGACGCATACAGTCTCTACAGGCTCCTTTAGCATGGGAACTCATCCAGCAACAAAAAACCCCTGCAGTGATCTGCAGGGGTTGTTTGTTTGAAGCTTGACGATG
>CAZVDA010000079.1:0-9251 GCA_964625365.1 uncultured Thiopseudomonas sp.
CCCTCAGGCATCCAGTGCTGCAGCATCCGTAACAACGGTGGCAAAAAAGTCCGCCGCTTGCCGATGTGGCGCAGGCAGCGCCAAAGTCGGAATCAGGCCGGCGGAAGCCAGTCAGCTTGCAGCCCTGAAGCGCCAGCCGCCCTGAGTGCGGGCAGGCCCGCCACGGCGATCAGTTGCGTTCCGGCAAACAAAAGTGGCAGGCGGTTGCGCACAAAAACCGGTACGCCCTGCTCCTGCAGCAGACGCTTGAGGTCGCGCCGGCCACGGCCGGGTAGATTCAGCTGCTCGCCGCCCTGTCGGTAGCCCACCCGCAGCGGTGCAGCAGCCAGACCGGCAATCCGCAGCAGACCATTATCCGGCAGCCGGTAGTCGCCATTGGCAACCTGTGTCAACTCAGGTTCCGGTGGTGACTGCAGCCAGTGTGGCGGCAGCCAGTACAGTCGCGGGCCATGACGCACCAGCGCTCCGCCCTGCAGCTGCCAGAGCGGCTGCGCACCCGCACCGGCCTGCAGCAGGGTTTGCCAACCGGCCCAGTGGGCGCTGTCGGGCAGCAGGGTTTTATCACGCAGCCAATAGCGCAACAGGTTGTGCTGCCGCGCAGCGGACAGCGGGCGAATTTCGTTGAGGTCCAGGCATTCGAGGCGCAGCCAGTCCGGCTGCGGCTCAATGCGTGTCTGCTGCAGGTCGATCACGGCCAGCTCATCCAGCAAACCCTGTGCTTCACGCATGTGGCCGGTGGTTCGCTGCCATACGGCATCCAGTCCCGGCCAGCGCTGGCGCAGTAGCGGCAGTACGCGGTTGCGCACAAAGTTGCGGTCAAAATCGTCGCTGTCATTGCTGGGGTCGTCAATCCAGTCCAGTCCAGCCTGCCGCGCATAGTGCTCAAGATCGCGGCGGGCGACTGTCAGCAGGGGCCGCAACAACAGCCCCTGCCCTAACGGACGGCTGGCCGGCATGGCCTGCAGGCCCAGCACGCCGCTGCCGCGCAGCAGGCGCAGCAACAGGGTTTCACTCTGGTCATCCGCATGCTGGGCAACCAGCAGCCGTTCGCCCGCCTGCAGCTGACCGGCCAGGGCTGTATAGCGGGCCTGACGGGCTGCCTGTTCGGTACTGGCCTGCGCATCCACCTGCACGTGAATGACCTGCAGCGGCACCTCCAGTTGTGCACACAGGGCCTGACAGTGTTGCGGCCAGCTATCCGCCACCGCCTGCAGACCATGGTGAATGTGCACCGCCCGTAGCGGCGGGCAGGCCTGCTGCTGCCGCACAGCGTCCAGCGCGTGCAGAAGCACGCTGGAGTCCAGCCCGCCGGACAGGGCAACGCACCAGCCCGGCGCAGCTGTGTGCGACTGCAGATGCTGCTTTAACGTCTCAATGAGGGTAGTCATGGCATAAAAAAGCCGCCGCACTCCCTGCGGATTGCGGCGGCCTTTCAGTACGGAAAACGGCTATCAGTTGTCACTGATGCCGAAGCTCATCAGCTTGGCATAGCGCTGTTCCAGCAGCTCCCTGTCATCCAGACCGGTTAGCTCGGCCAGCTGGGTACTCAGGATTTTGCGGATGTTGGCGGCCATTTCAGCCTGATCGCGGTGTGCGCCGCCCAGCGGCTCCTCGATCACTTCGTCAACAATGCCCAGCCCCTGCAGGCGATCGGCGGTGATACCCATGGCTTCGGCAGCTTCTGGTGCCTTGTCGGCACTGCGCCACAGAATGGAGGCACAGCCTTCCGGTGAGATCACCGCATAGGTGGAGTACTGCAGCATGTTGAGGCGGTCACAGACGCCAATCGCCAGTGCACCGCCGGAGCCGCCTTCGCCAATCACGGTGGCAATGATCGGGGTTTTCAGGCGGGACATGACACGCAGGTTCCAGGCAATGGCTTCACTCTGGCCGCGTTCTTCGGCGTCAATACCGGGATAGGCGCCGGGCGTGTCGATAAAGGTCAGGATCGGCAGCTTGAAGCGCTCGGCCATTTCCATCAGGCGGCAAGCCTTGCGGTAGCCTTCCGGGCGCGGCATGCCGAAGTTGCGGCGTACTTTTTCGCGCACTTCACGGCCTTTCTGGTGGCCGATTACCATCACCGGAATGCCTTCAAAGCGGGCGATGCCGCCGACAATGGCAGCATCGTCAGAGAAGTGTCGGTCGCCGTGCAGTTCTTCAAACTCGGTAAACAGGTAGTCGATGTAGTCCAGCGTATAGGGGCGCTGCGGATGACGGGCCATACGCGCCACCTGCCAGCTGTCCAGATCGGAAAAGATGTTTTTGGTCAGTGTCTTGTTTTTTTCCTGCAGGCGGGCAATTTCGTCACTGATGTTGAGTTCGTTGTCGCTGCCCACGCGGCGCAGTTCTTCAATCTTGGCCTGCAAATCCGCGATGGGTTGTTCAAAATCGAGAAAGTTCGGGTTCATGTGTGTTATCCAGCTCTCTGTATGACCCCGCACTACCGGGGCCGAATGCGTGGCAGAAGCAACGGCTCCTGCCCTGAAAATCTCTAGCGATAATTCAAAAAGACGTTGTCGCGTCCAAACAGGTCACGCAGCCCCTCGATCAGGCTGTCGGCCGGCTCGACCTGCCAGTCGTCGCCCAGCAGCAGGCTGGCAAGCGCCTGGCCGCCGCTGTACTCCACGCTGACCGGACAACTACCGCGAAACTGCTGTAACAGGTTGCGCAGGCGCTCTACCCGTTCGCCGGCTAGCGCTGGGCCATTCAGGCGGATACGCAGGCTTTCGGCCAGACTGGTACGGGCTTCTTCCAGCCCCATCACGCGACGGGCACGGAATCTTAACCCACCGGAGAAGTCGTCATGACTGACTTCACCCTCAACTACAACCAAGGTATCAGTCTGCAGCAGGCCGTGGGCCTGGTTGAAAGCTTCGGCAAACAGTGATGCCTCGATACGCCCCGAACGGTCGTCCAGGGTAATAAAGCCCATCTTGTCGCCTTTCTTGTTGCGCATCACCCGCTGGGCCACGATCAGCCCGGCTACTGTTTGCGTATCGCGGGACGGACGCAGATCGACGATTTTCTGCCGGGCAAAGCGGCGCACTTCCTGCTCGTACTCGTCAATCGGGTGGCCGGTCAGGTACAGGCCCAGCGTGTCTTTCTCGCCCTTGAGGCGTTCCTTGAGCGTCAGCGGGCGGGCGCAGCGGTACTGGGCGTAGCCGTCTTCTTCCCCGGTGGCAAACAGGCCGCCAAACAGGTCCATGTTGCCGCTTGCTCGGTCACGCGCCGCCTGGCCTGCGGCCTGCACCGCCTCTTCCATGGCGGCAAACAGGATGGCGCGGTTCTGGTCGATGCCGGCCAGATAATCTTTGGGATCATCGGAGAAACAGGGGCCAAGGCGGTCCAGCGCACCGCTGGACACCAGCGCCTCCAGCGTACGCTTGTTGACCCGTTTCAGATCAACCCGCGCACAAAAATCAAACAGGTCGGCAAAAGGCTCGCCCGCATCGCGCGCCTCGGTAATGGCGGCGACCGGCCCCTCACCCACACCCTTGATCGCGCCCAGCCCGTACACCACTTCGCCATTGGGGTTGACGCCAAACTTGAAGCTGGAGTGGTTCACATCCGGCGCCACAATGCGCAGCTTCATGTCGCGGCATTCTTCGATCAGCGTGACCACCTTGTCGGTGTTGTCCATATCCGCCGACAGCACCGCCGCCATAAATTCGGCCGGGTAGTGTTTTTTCAGCCAGGCAGTCTGGTAGGACACCAGTCCATAAGCTGCCGAGTGCGATTTGTTAAAGCCGTAACCGGCAAATTTTTCTACCAGATCAAAGATGTTGCCCGCCAGATCGGCGCTGATATTGTTTTTTTCGCAACCTTCCACAAACAGCCCGCGCTGCTGGGCCATTTCTTCGGGCTTCTTTTTGCCCATGGCACGGCGCAGCATGTCGGCGCCGCCCAGCGTGTAGCCGGCCATCACCTGGGCAATCTGCATCACCTGTTCCTGATACAGAATGATGCCGTAGGTGGGGGCCAACACCGGCTTAAGGCCTTCGTACTGGTAGTCGGGATGCGGATAGGCCAGTTCGGCACGGCCATGCTTGCGGTTGATAAAGTCATCCACCATGCCCGACTGCAGCGGGCCGGGACGGAACAGTGCCACCAGAGCAATCAGGTCTTCCAGGCAGTCGGGCTTGAGCTTTTTAATCAGCTCTTTCATGCCCCGCGACTCAAGCTGGAATACTGCGGTGGTTTCCGCGCGCTGCAGCAGCTGGTAAGTCGGTTTGTCGTCCAGCGGAATAAAGTCGATATTCAGTGGCGCTTCGCCATTTTTGGCGCGGGTGGCGTTGATGGTTTCCAGCGCCCACTTGATGATGGTCAGGGTACGCAGGCCCAGAAAGTCAAATTTGACCAGTCCGGCTGCTTCCACATCGTCCTTGTCGTACTGGGTGACCAGGCCACTGCCGTCCTCGTCACACAGCGTTGCCGAGAAGTCGGTCAGTTTGGTGGGAGCAATCACCACGCCACCGGCATGCTTGCCGGTGCCACGGGTGACGCCCTCCAGCTTGAGCGCCATCTCCCAGATTTCGCGGGCGTCATCGTCGTTGTTGAGCAGCTCCTGGATTTGTGGTTCCTGCTTGATCGCCTCGCCCAGCGTCATGCCCGGCACAAAGGGAATCAGCTTGGACATGCGGTCGGCCAGCCCGTAGGACTTGCCCTGCACCCGCGCCACGTCGCGCACCACCGCCTTGGCGGCCATGGTGCCAAAGGTGACAATCTGGCTCACCGCCTGACGGCCATAGGTGTCGGCCACGTACTCAATCACGCTGTCACGGCCATCCATGCAGAAGTCAACGTCAAAGTCGGGCATGGACACCCGCTCGGGGTTGAGGAAGCGCTCGAACAGCAAATCGTACTGCAGCGGGTCCAGATCGGTGATTTTCAGTACATAGGCGACCAGCGAGCCGGCACCGGAACCCCGGCCCGGGCCGACCGGCACGCCGTTGTTCTTGGCCCACTTGATAAAGTCCATCACGATCAGGAAGTAACCGGGAAAGCCCATCTGGATAATGATGTCCAGCTCGAACTTGAGGCGATCCAGATACACCTGTTTTTTGCTGTCATAGTCTGGTGTATCAGGCGGCAAGACCACCGCCAGCCGTTCTTCCAGTCCCTCATGGGACACATGGCGAAAGTATTCATCCATGGTCATGCCGTCCGGCACCGGAAAATCGGGCAGGAAGTGTTTGCCCAGCTGCACCTCGATATTGCAGCGTCGGGCAATTTCGACGGTATTGGCCAGCGCTTCTGGAATATCGGAAAACAGCTCGGCCATTTCTTCCGGCGTTTTCAGATACTGCTGGTCGGAATACAGGCGCGGGCGACGCGGATCATCGAGCACCCGGCCTTCACCAATACAGACGCGGGTTTCATGGGCGGCAAAGTCATCCTGCTGCAGGAAGCGCACATCGTTGGTGGCCACCACCGGCACCTGGCGGCGACTGGCCAGCTCCATGGCGGCATGCAGGTGTTCTTCGTCGTTAATGCGCGACGTTCGCTGCAGTTCGATGTAAAAACGCCCCGGAAAAGTCTGAAGCCAGAAGTCCAGCAGTTGCCCGGCACGGTCCTGGTCGCCGTTGAGCAGCGCCTTGCCGATCTCGCCTTCGCGTGCACCACACAGGGCAATCAGCCCGTCTGCCGCTTCGGCAATCCAGCCGCGCTGCAAAATGGCCAGCCCCTGTTGCTGGCCTTCGCTCCAGCCACGGGAAATCAGCTCGGTCAGATTGCGGTAGCCGGTGGCATCCATGGCCAGCAGGGTCATGCGCGACAGCGGGCCGTCGGCTTCTTCGCTGGCCAGCCAGATATCCGCACCGCAAACCGGCTTGATGCCGCTGCCACGGGCCGCCTTGTAAAACTTGACCAGTGAAAACAGGTTGCTCTGGTCGGTAATTGCCACCGCCGGCATGCCGGCGGCATCCAGTGCTTTCATCAGCGGTTTGATACGCACCAGCCCGTCCACCAGGGAGAATTCGCTGTGTACGCGCAGATGGACGAAGGTTGCCGTCATGAAAGAAAGTCCTCTGGAAAATAAAAAACACGGGGCAGGCCGGGCATTTTAGCGCCGGAACAGGCCTGGGTCATTACGGACGCGCCGCTTCAACAAAACCGACCATTTTGACCGGCTCGGCCTGGCTGCCCGGCTGCAGGCCGTTGAAGATATGCGGTTTGATCTTGCCGATCACGTGCATTTCGCAGGGGCGACAGTCGAATTTCAGCGTTAATACTTCGTTGTCATGCACCAGTTGCATATCGCTGGCGTTGTTGCGCACGCCGGTAAAACCCTTGGCCTGCTTGGGGCACAGGTTGAACGAGAAACGCAGGCAATGCTTGGTAATCATCACCGGCACCTCGCCCTGCTCCTGATGCGCCTCAAAGGCGGCATCAATCAGCTGCACGCCGTATTTGTGATAAAAGGCGCGGGCTTTTTCATTGTACACATTGGCCAGAAAGCTGAGCTGGGTATCGGGATACACCGGCGGCGGATTGCTGACCGCCTTGCGGCTGCCTTTGGGGCGTGCCTGCTCACGGGCGGCATCCAGCAGGGCAATCGCTTCACGGCGCAGCTTTTTCAGCGCCGATGCCGGCACAAACAGGCCGTTTTGTACTTGGGTATCTATCTGTGTGGCGTGATACATGGTGGTGCCAAGCTGGGCAAATACGTCACGCAACTGCTCGTCCAGCGGCTGCGGTTTGCTGGCAGCGGCAAAGGGGCCGTCCAGTCTGGCGGTGACACTCACACCTTCTTCGCTGGTCGCCGTAGCATTCAGCCCGTGCTCATCCAGCATGAGCTGCCAGCGCAAGCCGACGCGGCGTTCGGCAGAAGTCTTTTGCAACGCCTGTTGCCAGTTGTGATCCAGATTGCGGTTCAGCGCATGACCGGCACGCAACTGGCGGATTTCATCCGGCAACTCGTTGGGCAGCAAGCGGTATTGATAGTGCGGCTGGCCGTCCTGCTCGTATTCGGCAAGCAATTGCGCGGTATTGACGCGAAAACCGCTGATTTCACGCTTATAGAGTACGTTCAGGCCATCGCCGTTATTCAGCAGCGTGGTGGTTTGCACCATCAAATCATTTTTGCCCACGCTGAGAATTTCCCCCACCGGCAGGCCGATAAACTTGGGCGAATCGAAAGCGCCAATGTCGATTTTGCGCTCGGTAACAAAATAGTCGGTGCTACCGCGATGAAAAGTCTGCTCGGGGTTGGGTGCAAAGAAATGCACGGTACGGCCACTGGACGCACGCGCCAGCTCGGGCTGTTGCTCCAGAATGGCATCCAGCAACTGGCGGTAATGGGCGGTGATGTTTTTCACATAGCCCATGTCCTTGTAGCGGCCTTCAATCTTGAACGAACGCACCCCGGCATCCACCAGCGCCGCCAGATTGGCGCTCTGATCGTTGTCCTTCATCGACAGCAAATGCTTGTCGTAGGCCACTACCCGCCCCTGATTGTCCTTGAGCGTGTAGGGCAAACGACAGGCCTGCGAGCAGTCACCCCGGTTGGCACTGCGACCGGTCTGCGCATGGGAAATATTGCACTGCCCCGAATAGGCCACGCACAGCGCACCATGAATGAAAAACTCGATAGCAGCATCGACCTGGCCACTAATTTCGCGGATTTGCTGCAAATTCAGCTCACGCGCCAGCACCAGTTGGGAAAAACCGGCCTGTGACAGAAACCGCGCCTTGTCCAGCGTGCGGATATCGCACTGGGTACTGGCATGCAGCTCGATCGGCGGAATATCCAGCTCCAGCACACCCATATCCTGCACGATCAGTGCATCCACGCCAGCATCGTACAGTGCATGAATCTGCTGGCGTGCTGGTTCCAGTTCGTTGTCGTGCAAAATGGTATTCAGGGTAACAAACACCCGCGCATGAAACCGGTGGGCAAATTCAACCAGTTGGGCGATATCCTGCACCGAATTGGCGGCATTGTGCCGTGCGCCAAAACCGGGCCCGCCAATATAGACGGCATCGGCACCATGCAAAATGGCTTCCTTGGCAATAGAAATATCACGAGCCGGACTGAGCAGCTCCAGATGGCGGGCAGGCAGGGACATGGGAAATACACACTTCCAGACAGAACAATGCTGGCACAAGGCTTTTCTTGCCAGCGCAACGGGGGCACTATAAGGGCCGCCAACTTCAACGGGCGCATAGGGTAGCATATGCGCCTGCATTCAGCCCAAAGGAACCCTGAACCCATGAAAACAAAAACACTGCTTTGCGCAGCCAGCCTGATCCTGGCCGCCACCTCTGCACAGGCGCTGGATATTTCCGTTGCCGCCGGCGTATCCGGCCATGGCGATGCCGTAATCCGCACCGGCATCGGCAGCGACTGGAACAAACAATGGTTTACCAGCCAGACCGGCCAGCTCGGCGGCTACTGGGACGCTGCCTACACCTACTGGGATGGCGGCAACCGCTCGGCCAGCGCCCATTCGCTGTCGTTTGCGCCCGTATTCACCTACACCTTTACCGGCCCCAGCTTGAAGCCCTTTATCGAGGGCGGCATTGGCGTAGCCGCATTCAGCAAAACCCGTGTCAACGGCCGCAAACTGGGCTCTTCACTCAACCTTGAAGACCGCATCGGTGCCGGCATCAGCCTGCCCAACCAGGGCAAACTCGGCATCCGCGCCATGCACTACTCCAACGCCGGTCTGAAAAACCCCAATGAAGGCGTAGAGTCCTACAGCCTGTTTTACCGGCATCCGCTGTAACACCAAACAAAGCATGAAACCGTCATCGCGTCCTGAAGTTATTTTTGCAGACTCCTGCGTTGCTGCGCTGGCCGTGATGACGTTTTCCCAAGGTTTCCTCACAATGCAACCGCGTGTTGACCACGCAGTTACGCCTCCAGCAGCACCCGCACTTCGTCACACAGCAACCAGAGCGCAGTCAGCGCCAGCAAGCCGCCCATGATGGCGTTGAAGCGTTGCAGATGGAGCGGCTCTTGCAACGCCAGCCGCAGGCGGTCGCCCATCCACGCCCACAACAGCACGCAGGGGTAGCTGACCAATGCATCGGCACTACCGATTTGCAGCGCATGCCAGAGCACCGGCCCGTCAACCGGCATGAACAGCGCCGCCATATTGAGCATCATCACCCAGGCCTTGGGATTGACCCACTGAAACAATGCCGCCTGCATAAAGGTCAGCGGCTCGCCCTGGCCCTCCTCCGGTGCACCGGCCCGGTAAATATGCCAGGCCAGCCACAGCAGATAGATACAACCGGCCACGGCAATC
>CAZVDA010000080.1:0-9235 GCA_964625365.1 uncultured Thiopseudomonas sp.
TTCCCATCCACCGCCCGCAGAGCTTTGACCGCGGCCAGATGGGCGAACAGTTGCGTCAAAATCCGCCTCCAGGCACGGATATCGAAGCCGTGGCCGCCGGCTTGCGTGACGCCTTTGCCGGTGTGGAAAGTGCCGTTAGCCAGGAAGCCCTGGTGGCCAGCTTCGCGATTATCCGCGAACAAATGGACGCTGCGGAGGCTGAAAAAGCCCAGGCTGCTGCCCGGGTGGGGAAAGACTTCCTGCAGGATAATGCCAAAAAAGACGGCGTTGTGACGCTGGAGTCCGGTCTGCAATATGAAATCCTGACCACCGGCGAGGGTGACAAGCCGGTTCGCGAGAGTACTGTGCGTACCCATTACCACGGTACCCTGATTGACGGCTCCGTATTTGACAGCTCGTACGAGCGTGGCCAGCCCGCCGAGTTTCCGGTATCCGGCGTGATTGCCGGCTGGACCGAAGCCCTGCAACTGATGCCGGTAGGCAGCAAGTGGCGCCTGTATGTGCCCAGCGAACTGGCCTACGGTGGCCAGGCTGTGGGTAGTATCCCGCCGCACAGCACGCTGGTGTTTGATGTCGAGCTGCTGGCGATTCTGTAACCTGTTTTGCTTGATTGCCATCAAGCACCCGGTGGCTGTAAATTGATTAGCCTGTGCGTGTATTCAGCAACCCTTGTGAGGAACTGCCATGTCTGTTGAAAACCATCCGCTACTGCGTGACAACCCCGCCCTGGCTGACAAGCTGCTCTCCAAAGCCATGGCGGACGCTACATTTGCCCAGCGTGCCCAGCACTACGCCAGCCTGGATGCACGGGTGCAGGATACGACTGCCAGTGCCGACGAGGTTGCAGAGCATGCAGCCCTTGGCGGACAGCTGCTGGCCGAGCTGCAAAAGCCGGTTGCGTCAAGCTGTTGTGGTGGCTGTGGTGGCGGTGGCCATTAAGTTTTGATGCTGTAGTCCGTTCTGGCTGTATGCTCTCCGCAAGCCAGGCCGGATCTGTGCTTGACGCCGGTCATTGACCGGCGTTTTTTATGTCTGTCAGTTGCTGCTTCCTTCGTTGCCGAAACCTATACAGAATGTCTCCGGTGCAGGCCGTGGCGTAGCAGACAAGCCCGGTTCTGGCGGCTGCGCTATACTTTGCAGTTTGCGCCAACCCGTAAAGGAGCGTCCATGGCCAAGGCAAAACGTATTTATGGCTGCACCGACTGCGGCAGCACCCTGCCCAAGTGGGCCGGACAATGCCCGGACTGCGGTGCCTGGAATACCATGGTGGAAACCGTGGTGGAGGGCGGCAGCCGCAGCAACAATGCCCGTACCGGCTGGGCTGGCGAGCACGCCACCCTGAAAACGCTGGCCGATGTCAGCGTTGAGGAAATACCCCGCTTTGGCACCCGCTCCAAAGAGCTGGACCGGGTGCTGGGTGGCGGGCTGGTGGATGGTTCGGTGGTGCTGCTGGGTGGCGATCCCGGTATTGGCAAATCGACCATTTTGCTGCAGACCCTGTGTCAGCTGGCGCAGGACATTCCCGCCCTCTATGTCACCGGTGAAGAATCCCAGCAGCAGGTGGCCATGCGTGGCCGCCGGCTTGAGCTGCCGCTGGACAAGCTCAAGGTGATGACCGAAACCTGTATCGAAAGCATCATCGCCGTGGCGCAGCGCGAAAAACCGCGGGTGATGGTGATCGACTCCATCCAGACCATTTATACCGAACAGCTGCAGTCGGCTCCCGGCGGTGTTGCACAGGTGCGTGAAAGTACTGCGTTGCTGGTGCGTTTTGCCAAGCAGACCGGCACGGCCATTTTTCTGGTGGGTCATGTCACCAAAGAAGGCTCACTGGCCGGTCCCCGCGTGCTGGAACATATGGTGGATACCGTGCTGTATTTCGAGGGTGATGCCGATGGCCGCCTGCGCATGTTGCGGGCGGTTAAAAACCGCTTTGGCGCAGTCAACGAGCTGGGCGTATTCGGCATGACCGACCGGGGCCTCAAGGAGGTCTCCAACCCGTCGGCGATTTTCCTCAACCGTGCCCAGTCGGCGGTGCCGGGTAGCGTGGTTATGGCTAGCTGGGAAGGCTCGCGCCCGCTGCTGGTGGAAGTACAGGCGCTGGTGGATACCAGCCACCTGGCCAACCCGCGCCGTGTCACCCTGGGGCTGGACCACAACCGGCTGGCCATGTTGCTGGCGGTACTGCACCGCCATGGCGGCATTGCCAGTCATGATCAGGACGTATTCCTGAACGTAGTGGGCGGCGTCAAGGTGCTGGAAACCGCCTCCGACTTGGCGTTAATGGCGGCGATCATGTCCAGCTTGCGTAACCGGGCGCTGCCGCATGATTTGCTGGTGTTTGGAGAAATCGGCCTGTCCGGCGAAATCCGTCCGGTGCCCAGCGGGCAGGAGCGGTTGAAAGAAGCTGCCAAGCACGGCTTCAAACGGGCGGTGGTGCCCAAGGCCAATGCGCCCAAGCAGCCGCCGGCAGGTATGCAGGTGATTGCCGTGGAGCGTCTGGAGCAGGCGCTGGATGCGCTGTTTGACTGGGCGGATTAAAGCATGCAAACCCGGCTGGTGACTTTTGATCTGGACGATACCCTGTGGCACACCGCCCCGGTGATCGCCCATGCCGAACAGGCATTGCAGCAATGGCTGGCACAGCGTGTGCCGCAGCTGGGCATGGTGACGCTGGAGCATATCCACGACTGGAAACAGCAGGTTTTGCAGGACATGCCGCAACTGGCCCATAGCGTCAGTGCCGTGCGTTACCAGGTGTTGCTGCGGGCTTTTCTGCAGGCGGGAGAACAGGGCGTACGCGCTCGACAATCTGCTGAAGAAGCCTTCCAGTTTTTCCTTAATGAGCGGCAACGGGTGCAGGTTCACCCCGAAGTCAGGCCCATGCTGGAGCGTATCCGTAGCAACGGCTGGCTGGTGGGTGCACTGAGCAACGGCAATGCCGATGTGCGGCGGGTGGGGCTGGGTGACTGTTTTGACTTTGCCCTGAATGCCGACGGACTTGGGGTGGGCAAGCCGCATGCAGCGGTCTTTGCGGCGGCGCTGGGTCGCGCTGGCGTGAAAGCAACGCAGGCGGTGCATGTGGGGGACAATCCGCTGGATGACATGGCCGGCGCACTGCATGCCGGCTGGCAGGCGGTATGGTTCAATCCGCAGGGGCTGGACTGGACGGGTGACAACCCGCCGCCCAGTGCAGAAATCCGGCAACTGCAGCAATTGCCGGATCTGCTGGAGCAGCTGGTTTAGCGCAGCTTCAGGGAGCTGCGAATGCGCTCGGTGAGGCTGTTCATGGAGCCGGCGTCATGGGTGAAAACCGGCTGGGCCAGTCGTTGCTCATCGGCATTCAGGGGCTCACGACTGGCCTGCTGGGCGGCGATCACATCGCTGGTGGCGTCGGAGGGATCATTGCCGTCACCCTGGCGCATGGCCAGCCAGCCGGCAATGATGGCGTCCGGCGCCTGGCAGTCCAGAATCAGCAGGGGCACACCACAGGTTTCAGCCACGGCAGCTGCCTGCTGGCGCTGCTCTTGCTTGAGATAGGTGGCGTCCACTACCACGGGGAAGCCGGCCTGCAGCGCTGTGGTAGCCAGCCTGTGCAGCTGCTGGTAGGTAGTGGCCGTGGCGTCATCGTTATAAATGGCGCTGCGCCAGGGATTGCCCGGCAGGATGGTGTCGCCAAACAGGCGTTTGCGCTCCACATCCGAGCGCAGGCGCAGTGCGCCCAGTTGCTCGACCAGCTGCATGGCCACCGTGCTTTTGCCGCAGGCCGATACGCCGTGGGTAATCGCCATGAAGCGGGCAGGGATGGCGCAGTAGCTCTCGGCCAGCGCGGCGTAGCTGCGGTATTGCTGCAATACCTCGGCCTGCACCTGCGGGTCGCTTTCTTGCGCCAGGCGGAACAGACTGACCTTGGCGCGAACCATGGCGCGGTACGCCTTGTAAAAGTTGATCAGGGGCAGGCAGTCGTAATCGCCGGTCTGTTCCAGCCAGCCGTTGGTAAAACGGTGTGCCAGGGCGTGCAGGCCGCGGTCTTCCAGGTCCATGGCCAGAAAGAAGGCATCGCAGGCAATGTCGATCAACCGGAACGGTTCGTTGAACTCGATGCAGTCAAACAGCACTACTTCGTCATCCAGTACGGTGGCGTTGCCCAGGTGAATGTCGCCGTGGCACTCGCGGATGGAACCCTTGGCGCAGCGCTGCTCTAACAGGGGGTGCAGACGCTGGAAGCTGTCTTCGGCCCAGGCTTCCAGCGCATCCAGTTGTTTGAGATCGGCGGCTTCGCTGAGCATGGGGCGAATTTGCTCAAAGTTTTGCCGTACCGGTGCCATAATGGCCGCCGGCTGGGCCAGCGGATGGTCAGCGGGTACCACTGGTGCCTGCAGGTGAAAACGGGCAATTTGCGTGGTCAGGGCATCAATATGGCTGCTGTCCAGTTCGCCGCGCTGTTGCATTTCATTAAGCAGCTGATGTTGCGGGAACTGGCGCATGCGTATGGCGTATTCGATGGCCGGGCCTGCGCCGTTCAGCACCGGGGTTTCGGCGCTGCCGGTAATGGGCAGTACGTCCAGATACAGGCCGCTGGTCAGGCGCTGGTTGAGGCGAACCTCTTCTTGGCAAAAATGCTGGCGGGACTCCAGGCTGGTGAAATCAAGAAAGCCGAAATTGACCGGCTTTTTGATCTTGTAGGCATAGGGACCGGTCAGAATAACGCTGGAAATATGGGTCTCAATGACACGGATGTCGGAGGTTTCGTACGGGTACAGGGCCGGATTTTGCAGGGCCTGGATCAAGGGCTGGCTCACGGGTCTTCCTTTTTTATGATGTGAATGCCGCATTATGGCAACTGTGTGCCGGGGTGCAAACACCGGCAGATGATTTATTCATGGTTTATCAATGAGCAAAACTCAAGCAAAACGTCCGGCAAAGGGCAAACAGAAAACGTTCGCAAGGCGCTGGCTGGGCCTGCTGTTCAAGCTGGCGCTGGTGGGCCTGATGCTGCTGGCCGGTTACATGGTGTATCTGGATGCCGTAGTGCAGGAGCGTTTCGCCGGCAAACGCTGGACGGTGCCGGCACGGGTCTATGCCCGGCCGCTGGAGCTGTATGTCGGGCAAGCGCTGAAACAGCAGGACTTCCTGACCGAGCTGCAGGCGCTGGGCTACCGGCGCTCGCCGGCTGCCGACAAGCCGGGCAGCCTGTCGGTCAATGGCAATCAGGTCGAGCTGTTTGCCAGGGGGTTCAAGTTTTATGACGGCGAGGAACGCGCCCAGCGCATCCGCGTGCGTTTTAACGGCAACCAGCTGGCGGCGCTGACCCGCGCCGATGGCGGAGCCTTGCCGGTGGTGCGCCTGGAGCCGCTCTTGATTGGCGGCCTGTATCCGGCGCATCAGGAAGACCGCATCCTGATCCGGCTGACGGATACGCCCGGCTATCTGATTCAGGCGCTGACCGCGGTGGAGGATCGTGACTTTTTTGAGCACCATGGTGTGTCGCTACGCTCCATCGGACGTGCGGTCTGGGTCAACGCGACATCCGGCAAGTTGCGTCAGGGGGGCAGTACCCTGACCCAGCAGCTGGTGAAGAATTTCTTTCTGACCAACGAGCGTAGCCTCAGCCGCAAGTTCAATGAAGCCTTGATGGCCATTCTGCTGGAGCTGCATTACGACAAGAAAGAAATCCTCGAAGCCTATCTGAACGAAGTGTTTCTGGGGCAGGACGGCAATCGTGCGGTGCACGGCTTTGGTCTGGCCAGCCAGTATTATTTTAGTCAGCCGCTGGCCGAGCTGGATGTGCATCAGGTGGCGTTGCTGGTCGGCATGGTCAAGGGGGCGTCCTATTACAACCCGCGTCGCCATCCCGAACGCACGCTGGAGCGGCGCAATCTGGTGCTGGACATGCTGGCCGAGCAGGGCGCAATCAATGCGCAGCAGCTGGAAGCCGCCCGTAAGCAGCCGCTGGGTGTCACGGCCAAGGGGAGTCTGGCCAATACCGGTTATCCGGCGTTTATGGATCTGGTCAAACGCCAGTTGCGCGAGGATTACCGCGAGCAGGACCTGACCGAAGAAGGCTTGCGCATCTTTACCAGCATGGATCCCGTGCTGCAGCAAAAAGCCGAGCAGGCGGCGGTGGAGGCCTTTGCCCGCATGCAGGGCCGCAGCGGTATAGACCAGGTGGAAACCGCACTGGTGGCCGTGCGTCCCGGCAGTGGCGAGGTGCTGGCCATGCTGGGCAGCCGCCAGCCACGTTTTGCCGGTTTCAACCGTGCGCTGGATGCCTCAAGGCCGGTGGGCTCGCTGGTCAAACCGGCGGTGTTCCTGACCGCGCTGGCGCAGCCGCAGCGCTACAGTCTGACCAGTTACCTGCAGGATCAGGGCTTTACCGTGCGCGACGGATCGGGGCGCAACTGGACGCCCCAGAATTATGACCGCAAGGAGCATGGCACCGTGTTCCTGTATCAGGCGCTGGCGCAATCCTATAACCTGTCCACCGCGCGGCTGGGTATGGAGGTAGGGGTGGCCGAGGTGCTCAAAACTGCACGCAAGCTGGGAGCCGATCACGACTGGCCGGCCTATCCGTCGATGCTGCTGGGCGCGGGCAGCCTCACGCCGCTGCAGGTGACACAGATGTACCAGACACTGGCCAATGGCGGTTTTCATACCCCGCTGCGAGCGATTCACAACGTGTTGACGGCGGACGGCGAGCCGCTGGGACGTTATCCGCTGCATGTGGATCAACGCTTTGACGCGGGGCCGGTCTATCTGCTGCGCGAGGCCATGCGCCGGGCCATGAGCGAAGGGACCGGACGTTCTGCCTATAACCGTGTGCCACAGGGGCTGCGTCTGGCGGGCAAAACCGGTACCAGCAACGACCTGCGTGATAGCTGGTTTGCCGGTTTTGGCGAGGACCTGCTGGCGGTGGTGTGGATGGGCCGTGATGATAACGGTAAAACGTCACTGACCGGCGCAACCGGTGCACTGCAGGTATGGGCCGAGCTGATGCGCACCGCAGCACCGGCATCGCTGGCGAACAAACGGCCCGAATCGGTGGTCGAGGTGCTTGTTGATCCCGAACGTGGCCTGCGCGTTAGCGAGCCTTGTGCGGGTGTGGTATCCATGGTTTATATTCGCGGCAGCGAGCCGCCTTTCGGAACCTATTGCGGGGTACCGGCCAGTCCGGAACCAGCCGCGCCGGAGCCGGTAACAGAAGAGAAAAAGGTCAAAGGCTGGCTGCGTGGCTGGCTGAACCGCTGAGTCTGGCGGCGTCGTTGAAGATTCGATGTGCTTTAATAGCCGTCTTGTTTCGGGATCACATGTATTGAGGAACCAGTTTGTGAAAAAGATGATGTGCATGGTGTTGGTGGGCGCTGGCGTATTGACAGGCTGTGTCAGTCAGTCGCCACGCGAAATTCCCGTGGTGGAGTCCGGTACCCGGT
Source organism: uncultured Thiopseudomonas sp. (assembly GCA_964625365.1). Classification (GTDB taxonomy): domain Bacteria; phylum Pseudomonadota; class Gammaproteobacteria; order Pseudomonadales; family Pseudomonadaceae; genus Thiopseudomonas. Next base: position 7,431 of record CAZVDA010000080.1, read on the forward strand.
TGTCCTCTGGCCCGCTGCGTGACGTGGGCGCCGCGCCTGCACCGGTTGTCAACCAGCCGGTACAGGATAGCGTGGTGACGGTGATGACGCCGCCTGAAGCCGGTACGCCGGCATTTAACGCAGCGAGTGTGCCGGCGGCACCTATTCAGGCTGATGTGTTTTCGCAGGCATCCAGCGAAAGCGTAACAACCATGAGCCAGTCAGGGCAGGAGGTGGTTGCAGCAGCAGGCCAGGCAGTGACGGCACCCGTACAATCCTTGCTGAGCACGGCCCAGCAGCAGCGTGCCCAGGGTGACCTGAATGGTGCGGCTTCCAGCCTGGAAAGGGCATTGCGCATTGCACCGCAAGAACCACAAGTGCTTTACCGCCTTTCCGAGATTCGCCTGATGCAGGGCGATGCAGCCCAGTCCGAACAGCTGGCGCAGCGCGGTCTGGCCTATAGTGGCGGCCGTCCGGCCCTGCAGGCGGGACTATGGGACCTGATTGCCGAAGCGCGGGAGAAGCAGGGTAATACTGCAGGTGCCGCCGAAGCGCGGCAAAAATCCAGGGCCTTCATGTAATGACTGCTAGGCTGCATGATCTGGCACACTGTCTGCTGGAGGTCGAGGCTGAGCTGCGCAAGCTGGAGTGGTGGAGCGAGCAGGCACCACAGCCTGCTGCGCTGGCCAGCCGCGAACCTTTTTGTGTGGATACCCTGGCATTCGAGCAATGGCTGCAGTGGGTGTTTTTACCGCGCATGCATGCACTGATCGAAGAGAATGGCGCGTTGCCGCAGCGCAGTGCGATTACGGAAATGGCCGAAATCGCCTATATGGAAATTCCCGGCAAGACGGCGACCCTGCGCCGCCACCTGAAGCGGATTGACCGCTTGCTGGGCAGGGGATAATCAGCCTGCCGCACGCTGGGCAGGCCGAGTGGCTTATATGTCTGTGCAGTGCTCGGCAATCTTGCCTTCGGCTTCCTTGATGCGCTGCTGGCGCTGGTCTTCGCTGAGGCGAACCATCTGGCCTTCAATTTCGGCCATCATGCGCGGGTTGTTTTTCAGATGGGACAGGCGGGTGCGCACATCCACGCAATACTGGCGGCGCTCCTCCAGTTCCTTGGCGACCTGTTTGGCTACTTTCTTGTCGATTTCCTTCTGGGCGTCATCGCCTGCCGGTTGGGCTGCTGCGGGTTGCTGCGTGCTGGCGGGCGGCGTGAAGCGTTTGCCGCTCATGCGCTCGCTTTCAAGCCCGGCAGGGGGCTGCGAGCCAAAATGGGTCTGCCCCGCGCTGTCTACCCACTTGTAGATGGTGGCTGCTTGTACGCTTGCTGCGCCCTGCAACAGGGTAGCGGCAAGCACCATGGCTGAGAGTAACCGCATAGACTGGATCCTGATGAAAATAAACAGTGGCCTCATGTTACAGCATTTGGCCTGCAGGATAGAGCATGAAAATTGCGAACCGGGCAGCAAAAAAACAAATAACTTGCTGAATTTACAAAATGCCTCTGCTTTTTAGTGTCATGGCTTGACTTGATCGGCACAAATCCCAACAATTCAACATTGCATTGCGCTCGGCCCCAAAAAGGCCAGGCTCCTGGAATCGCATACAGGTACACACCAGTACCGTTCGTCATACCCGTTCGCGTTACCTCGTGCTGGGTGGGGAAGTCCGGCTGGATTTCTTGATGCTGCTGGTCTGCCAAGGCAGATGTCCGGCGACTACCGTCGCCCGGGTCAAGCGCGCAGCAACCAATACAAGTGCTCGCCCGAGCATAGTTCTGGCGTATTAGAGGTGTTTACTGTGGAATTGTTATCCGGCGCT
>CAZVDA010000081.1:0-9211 GCA_964625365.1 uncultured Thiopseudomonas sp.
AGCTTCAGTCAGCAAAAAACGGCTGAATTTTGATGCTTGGTGAATAAGGCGGGATGATCCGGCGGTGGCGATCCGTTATGTCTGAAGCCATTTTGCGCCTGGAGCAGCTGGGTAAAACCTTTGAGCCGGGTACGCCGCGTGCTGCGACCGTACTACAGGACATCAGCTTTGAGCTGAATTCCGGTGAGCTCTGCGCGCTGACCGGTCCGTCCGGCTCGGGCAAGAGCACCCTGCTTAACCTGATGGGCCTGCTGGACACGCCAAGCTGTGGCGAACTGCACATTCGCGGGCAGGCCACCCGCCAGCTGAACGATGCCGCACGCACCGCCATGCGTGCTCACCACATCGGCTTTGTCTTCCAGTTTCACCACCTGATTGGTGCCTTTAGCGTGCTCGACAACGTATTGATGCCGCTGATGTTGCAGCAGGGCAGGCCCGGACGCCGGCAGCTGGACTTTGCCCGCTATCTGCTGGATGCCGTTGGGCTGGCCGGTATGGAAGACCGCTCGGCCAAGGCATTGTCCGGCGGCCAGCAACAGCGGGTGGCCATTGCCCGCGCCATGATCAACACGCCGGCCCTGCTGCTGGCGGACGAGCCGACCGGTAATCTGGACACCCAGACTGCCGAAGAGGTCTTTGCCCTGTTCGAGCAGTTTAACCGTGATACCGGCTGCGCCACCCTGATCGTCACCCACGATCCGCGCCTCAGCGCCCGCTGTCCACGCACCATCGAACTACTGGACGGGCGTCTGCTGTAGCGGACGTTAGGCGGGCAGCAGTTGCTCGATATGGTCGAGGAAGTTGCTCTCGTTGGTAAAAGTCATGTCGTACATGCTGCTCAGACCCTGAGCCTGATCGTCTTCCAGGCCGATCACGCAGAGTACAAACTGCTGGCTGTCCAGTTGCAGGCGTTTGCGAAGATTGACGAATTTGTCGATCTGCTGGCGAAACTCTCCGGTTTTGCACTCGATGCACACAGGAATGCTGCCATTGAGCAGGAAGAAAACATCCAGCTCGTGCTGGTCTTCGTTGGGAAACTGGATGGTCAGGTTGCGCAGGCAGGACGCATTGAGCTGCTTCTCGTTGATCAGCTCCAGCAGCTTGATGAACACATACCACTCCAGCCACTCACCGGCAAAAAACTCGGTCACTGCCTGAGCGCTCTGCAGGGTTAGGCGCACCACCTTCTCTTCTTTCTGGTAGTTATAGCGGCTGACGAAGGAGTATTTGTACAGTTCCTGGCAAAACTGGGTGATCTGCCTGATTTCTTTCTGGCTGTTTTTCGCCAGTTGCAGGTTGAAGAAGGTATGGCTCTTGCGCTGGCGGTAACGGATCTGTTCAACCACCAGCTTGAGCACATCGTAATTATCGCCAATAGTGCGGGCAACTTCGTCGAAAAATCCGCTGGTGTCGATGGATTTTTCATTGATCTCCAGCTTGATGTCTTTTTGCTTGAACCATTGAACAATGGCCAGGTGCTGCTGGCTTTCAGCCAGAAGGTTGCTGTTGTTGATGTCTAGCTCGTGCAGGCTATTGCTGGCACTCGCCTCGCTGCCTGTGGCTGCCGCACCGGACTGCTGGCGCAAGCCCTGCAGCTCCTTGCCGATGGCCATATAGTGATCCAGCAGGCGGGTTACAAAATCAACCGTATTGTGAATGGGATTGACAGTCTGGCACTGCGGGCACTTGACCGCTTGTCCTATGTAGTTGTTGGAAACTTCCCTGAGATGATTGCACTGGTTGCAACGAAAAAGCGCCATGATTGCCTCGTGTTCCGGATACTGAGTGTCTGACAGAGCCGGTCATTATAGGGAGGCTTTTGTGGCGCGCAAGTTTATTCAGCCGTCCGTCCAGTCAGCAAAAAAAGCGGATAGCGGCGGCCATTTTTATGCTCGATGTGGAAAAACTCGCTGAGAGCCAGTTCCTCAAAACCGGCTTCGCGTGCGTGGCACAGCAGGTGCTCCGGGACAAAGCCAAGGTGTTTGACGCCCTTGCCGCGATTGTCGCCGTGAAAGCTGCCATCCTCGGCAAAGAGGTCGATCAGCGCGATGCGTCCGCCGGGCAGCAGGCATTGTTGCATGCAGGCAAGCAAACCGGGAATGTCAGCCACATGGTGCAGCGCCATGCTGCTGACAATGCCGTCAAACTGGCAGGGAAGGCCACAAAAAATGTCCTGGTTGAGTGGAACGATGTTGGCAACCTGCTTGCTGCGCACCTTGTCCAGCATGGCTGCCGAGGTATCCAGGGCTGTAACCTGCGCCACCCGGGCGGCTAGCGGTACACTCAATACGCCGGTGCCGGCACCAAAGTCCAGCCAGTGCTGATGGTCTTCAACGGGCAGGTGTTGCAGCAACCGGTCGGCCAGGCTGGCCAGCTGCAGGGAAATGGGTGAGCGGTCAAAGTTCTCGGCGGCACGGGCAAAGTGGTCGTCAACGGAAGAAGTGCGTGCAGTCATGGGAGTTAAAGCCGGCTTGATTAAACATATTCGTGACAAGTATAGTATTCCAGGTGAGGCAAGGATGTCGAGCGCACCTATATAGCCTGACCGGATGGCATCTACAACTTATGTAGAAACGCGCTTGTCCGGCGACAGCACGGTTATAAATGTACAGACTTTCCCAGCGAAAGAATGGCCAGCCCGCCCGCGACAGCAGCCCGGCAAAGCCGGGCCATATCCTCCCGCCCCGCACAAGGGTTATTGGCAGGTGGTCAAGGCCGGAGCAAAGCATCAGCAACAGGATCGAAGCGTGCTTCGAGACTGGCAGCGTAGCTTTGCGCAGCGCCTTGACCACCTGTCCACACCCAAAGTGCAGAACCCCACCACCCACAGCGCAAAAAACAGCCGCCTTTTTGCTATAGTGCTGCAGTTTTTCGGCCTGCAATTACAGGATATTGCGCGATGATTGAAGTGTCCCGTCTGAGCAAGAGTTTTGCCGGCAAGCCTGCTGTGCGCGGGTTGTCGTTTAGCGTGCAACCGGGCGAGGTGGCCGGTTTTCTGGGCCCCAACGGCGCGGGCAAGTCCACCACCATGAAGATGCTGACCGGCTTTTTGACGCCGGATGCCGGCGAGGTGCGGCTGTGCGGGCTGGATGTGCAGCGCCAGACGGTGGCGGCGCAGCGTCTGCTGGGCTATCTGCCCGAAGGCGCGCCCTGCTATGGCGAGATGCGGGTGGGCGATTTTTTGGCCTTTATCGGTAAAATTCGCGGCTATAGGGGCGCAGAACTGGACCAGCGGGTGCAGCGGGTGCTGGACTTGCTGGAGCTGGGCGAGGTGCACGGCCAGCGCATTGATACGCTGTCCAAGGGCTTTAACCGGCGGGTAGGACTGGCACAGGCGGTGCTGCATGATCCGCAGGTGCTGATTCTGGACGAGCCTACCGACGGGCTGGACCCCAACCAGAAACATCAGGTGCGCGAGCTGATTCGCGTGCTGTCACCGGGGCGTACCATCATCATTTCCACCCATATTCTGGAAGAGGTCAGTGCCCTGTGCAGCCGGGTGCTGCTGGTGGGGCATGGTGAGCTACTGGCCGATGCTACGCCGCACGCGCTGCAGCAGCAGTCGCGTTACTGGCAGGCGGTAACGTTGCGCAGTCGCCAGCCGCTGGATGCTGCCCTGCTGGCGGCGTTGCCCGGCGTGCAGGCGGTGGAGCCGGCGCAGGATGGCTGGACGCTGGTGCCGGAGCCGGGCCGGCTGATTTATCCGGAGGTCGGTGCGCTGGTGCAGCAACAGGGCTGGCAGCTGGATGAACTGAGTGTTGAGGCAGGGCGGCTGGACGAGGTGTTTCGCCGCCTGACCCGGGGAGAGCATCAATGAATCCTCTACGCATTTTGGTGGCCCGCGAGTTTGCCGCCTATTTCGCCACGCCGCTGGCACTGGTCTTTTTGCTGGTGTTTCTGGTGCTGGCGGCGGCGCTGCCGTTGTATATGGGCGGCTTTTACGAGAACGAGCAGGCCGACCTGCAGGTGTTTTTTGCCTTTCATCCCTGGCTGTATCTGTTGCTGTTGCCGGCCCTGGGCATGCGCCTGTGGTCGGAGGAGCGGCGCAGCGGCAGTATCGAGCTGCTGATGACCCTGCCGGTTGCCACCGGCTGGCTGGTGCTGGGCAAGTTTCTGGCGGCCTGGCTGTTTGCCGGGCTGGCGCTGGTGCTGACCTTTCCCATGGTGTTGACGGTGAATTTTCTGGGCAATCCGGACAATGGCGCGATTCTGGCCGGCTATCTGGGCAGTTTGCTGCTGGCCGGCGCGTTTCTGGCGGTCAGTGCCTGCCTGTCGGTGGTCAGCAAGAGTCCGGTGGTGGCCGTTATCAGCGCACTGGTGGTGTGCTTTGTATGTGTGGTGGCCGGACACGGCATGGTGCTGGATGCCTTTCGTGGCTGGGCGCCACAGGTCTGGCTGGACCTGCTGGCCTCGATGAGCTTTCTGACCCGTTTTCAGGCCATCAGCCGTGGCGTGCTGGATGTGCGTGACCTGCTGTTTTTTACCAGTTTTATTGCCTGCTGGCTGCTGGCCAACGCTGTGTTGCTGGAACTGAAGAAGGCTGACTGAGATGCGCAGAGTTTTTTATTCATACGCTGGACTGGCGCTGCTGGCCTGCGGTTTGTTGCTGTTCAATGCGCTGGCCGGCAGCCTGCTGAACAACGCGCAACTGGATCTGACTGAAAACCGGCTGTATAGCCTGTCAGATGGCACCCGCCAGTTGCTGACGGAACTGGAAGAGCCGGTTGCGCTGCAGCTGTTTTTTTCCAGCCGCGCCGCGCGCGACTTGCCACAGGTGCGCCAGTATGCGCGGCGGGTGCAGGAGCTGCTGGAGCGCTATGTGGCGCTGGCCGGTGGCCGCCTGAGCCTGGAGCTGATTGACCCCGAACCCTTCTCGCCGCAGGAGGACGAGGCGGCGGTGCTGGGCTTGCAAGCGGTGCCTTTGCCGATGGGCGACAGCCTGTATCTGGGCCTGTCGGGGCGTAACGGGCAGGGGCGGCAGGCGGCGATTCCGTTGTTTGCGCTGGATCAGGAAGGCTTGCTGGAGTACGAGCTGAGCCGCCTGATCTACGGCCTGTCGCGTAGCCGCCAGCCGGTGGTGGGCTTGCTGTCCGGCTTGCCGCTGGAGGGCGGTTTTGACGCTGCAACCGGCCTGCAGCCGCCGTGGATGGTGCTGGAGCAGGTGCGCCAGCAGTTTGCGCTGGAGTATCTGGATACCGGTGTGGACGAGATTCCGCCGCAGGTGGATGTGCTGTGGCTGGTGCATCCGCACAATCTGCCGGAACCTACCCTGTATGCCATTGACCAGTTTGTGCTGGGTGGCGGGCGGCTGCTGGCCTTTGTGGACCCGTTCAGCGAGCAGGATTCGCTGCATGACTTGCAGCAGGTACTGGGTGAAGGGCGCGATTCTGGCATGCCGCAGTTGCTGCGTGCCTGGGGCGTGGAGCTGCAGGCCGACAGGGTGCTGGCCGATGCCGGCTATGCCATGACGGTCAGCGCCGGCGAGCAGCAACAGCAGGTGCGGCATCTGGCCTGGTTGAATGTGCCGCAGCAGGGGCTGAACAGCGAGGATGTGGTGACCGCACGGCTGGAGCGCCTGACGCTGGCTTCGGCAGGCATCCTGCAGCCGCTGGAAGATGCCACCACCCGTTTCGAGCCGCTGGTGCGTAGCTCGGATCTGGCCATGCCGCTGGCTGCAGCCCGCCTCAATGTGTTGACCCATCCCGGCGAGCTGTTTGCCGGTATGGAACCGACTGGCGAGCGCTATGCCATGGTTGCCCGCATCAGTGGCCCGGCGCGTAGCGCGTTTGCCGGCGGTATCGAGGGCCGTTTGCCGGGGCTGGCTGGCGCGGATGACATCCAGCTGATCCTGGTAGCGGATACCGACCTGCTGGCCGACCGGCTGTGGGCGCAGGCGCAGGAACTGGGTGGCCAGCGTATGCCGCTGCCCTGGGCCGATAACGGCAATCTGGTGCTCAATGCGCTGGATAACCTGTCCGGTTCACAGGCGCTGGTTAGCGTGCGGGCCGGTGCCGGTTTCAGCCGCCCCTTTACGCTGGTGGAGCGTATCCGCAGCAACGCTGCCGAGCGTTTTCGTGACAAGGAGCAGCAATTGCACGTGCGCCTGATGCGGATCGGGCAGCAAATTGAAGATGTGCAGGGCCCGCCCGAAGCCGGTCTGGACGCCCGCGAGGAGGAGCAGTTGTTGCTGCGGCAATACCGCCTAGAGCAGCTGGAGGTACGCAAGGAGCTGAGGGAGGTGCGCTATCAGCAAAACGCCGATATCGAGGCACTGGGGAGGGCGATCAAACTGTTCAACCTGTTGCTGATGCCGCTGGTGCTGATTGTCGGTTTGGTGCTGGTGGGGCTGCATCGCAGAAGCCGTGCGGCAGCTTGACGGGGGATCACCCGCGAAGAAAACGGAATCACCGCGCCGTGGGCGCGGTGATTGGCAGCTTAGCGTCCCGGACGGGGCGGGCGCTTGAGCAGGTGCTGGGGCGGTGTTTCGCAGTCGATGCGACGGCCCAGCAGCTCTTCAATGGGCGGCAGGGCAAAGGCGTCGTTTTCGCCGGCAAAGCTGATGGATACGCCGCTGCTGCCGGCCCGGCCGGTACGGCCAATGCGGTGGATGTAGTCGTCGGGGTCTTCCGGCAGGGTGTAGTTGATCACATGGCTGATGTCGTTGACGTGAATGCCGCGACCGGCCACATCGGTGGCCACCAGCACCTTGATCTTGCCTTCGCGGAACTGTTCCAGCACGCGCACGCGCTTTTGCTGCGGCACTTCGCCGGACATTTGCGCGGCATTGATGCCGTCACGCAGCAGGCGCTCTTCAATGCGGCGCACCTCGTCACGGCGGTTGGCAAACACCATCACCCGTGACCAGTCGTTTTCAGTGATCAGGTTGTACAGCAGGCTGTACTTGTCCTGCTCGGCCACTGCATACACATGCTGCTCGACCGTGTCGCTGGCTACCTGCTCGGGCTCGATCTCGACAATGGCCGGACGCACGGTCCACTGGGCGGCCAGGTCCATGACCTGATCGGTAAAGGTGGCGGAGAACAGCAGCGTCTGGCGCTGTTCCTTGCGCGGGGTCTGGCGGATGATCTGGCGCACCTGCGGGATAAAGCCCATGTCCAGCATGCGGTCGGCTTCGTCCAGCACCAGCACCTCGACCAGATCCAGATGCACCTCGCCACGCTGGTGGAAGTCCATCAGCCGGCCCGGTGTGGCGACCAGAATGTCGCAATAACGGGCCTCCAGCTGGCGTAGTTGCTTGTCGAAGTCCATGCCGCCGATAAAGCTCATCACGTTGAGCTTGCAAAAACGGGTCAGGGCTTCGGCGTCCTTGGCAATCTGCATCACCAGCTCGCGGGTGGGGGCAATGATCAGCGCACGGGGCTCGCCCATATAGCGTTCGTCGGGCGGCGGATTTTCCAGTAGCTGGCTGATGGTGGATATCAGGAAGGCAGCGGTTTTGCCGGTGCCGGTCTGGGCACGGCCAATGGCGTCGTGACCTTTCAGGGTGTGCCCCAGCACTTGCGCCTGAATCGGCGTGCAGTAGGGGAAGCCTAGCGCCTGAATGGCGCGCATCAGCTCGGGTTGAAGCTGAAAGTCGTGAAAGCGGGTTTTGCCTTCCATGGGCTCGACCACAAAATCCTGCAGCGACCAGTTATCGTCGGCTTTGGCGGCTGGTTTGCGGCCCTGGCGGCCTTTGCGGTTGCGTGTTTTTTTGTCAGCTGCGTCGGGCTGGGGGAGAGTTTGCGCGGGCAGGCTGGCTGATTCGGTTGCCGGCTGCGGTTGCGGGCTGACAGCGGCCTGTGGCTGTTCTTTCTGGGGAATGATTTTTTTAAGTGCCTTGAGCACGGCGTTCACTTACAGGTAGTTGACAATGACGCTAGTGTAAGGGATCTGGCGGTTTTTGGCGAAGGAATAAAGCCGCCCGCAACGGGCAGGGGCGGCGTGAGTGCGGGTTTACAGGCTGCGTTCAACGGCAAAGCGGGCCAGATCAGCCATGGCGTTCTTGTAAACCGAGTCGGGTAGGGCGTCCAGGCAGTCGATGGCCTGCTGTGCGTACTCGCGGGCTTTTTGTGCGGTGTAGTCCAGCGCGCCACTGTCGCGTACCGCCTGGCCGATGGCATCCAGATCCTCGATGCCGCCTTTCTGGATGGCGGTGCGTACCAGCAGTGCCTGTTCGGGCGTGCCCTGGCGCATGGCCACAATCAGCGGCAGGGTGGGCTTGCCTTCGGCCAGATCGTCGCCGACATTTTTGCCCAGGGTTTCGGCATCGCCCTGATAGTCGAGCAGGTCATCGACCAGCTGGAAGGCAATGCCCAGCTTGTCGCCATACTGGCGCAGCGCTTCGGTTTGTTCCGCGGGCGCATTTAGCAGCAGGCCGGCGCACTGGGTGGACGCCTCGAACAGCATGGCGGTCTTGGCGCGGATCACTTCCATATAGACTTCTTCGGTGGTGCTGGCATCGCGCACCTTGGTCAGCTGCAGTACTTCGCCTTCGGCAATCACGCGGGTGGCGTTGGACAGCACCTGCAGCACCGGGATGGATTCCAGCTGCACCATCAGCTCGAACGAGCGGGCATACAGGAAGTCGCCCACCAGCACGCTGGCCGAATTGCCCCACTTGGCATTGGCAGTGGCGCGGCCGCGGCGCAGGTCGGACTTGTCCACCACGTCGTCGTGCAACAGGGTGGAGGTATGCAGGAATTCGATGGAGGCTGCCAGCTTGCAGGCGTGCTCGTCGCACTGGCCCAGCGCATTGCTGGCCAGCAGCGCCAGCAGCGGGCGTAACCGCTTGCCGCCGGCAGAGATAATGTAATCGCCGATTTTTTCCACCAAGGGAACGCGGGAAGTCAGCTGCCCGCGGATCAGGCGGTCAACGGCAGCAAAATCGTCGGCGACGACCTGGTAAAAACTCTGGGGTTGCATGGCAGAAGTGGCTCCAAATAAGATGCACCGCATGCTAGGTTCCGCTGTCGGTGATGTCAAGAAAAGAGCAGGTGCGCGGGGCTTGAATCCTGTCGCCGCCTTGCGTACAATCCGCGCTCCAAAGTTCCGGTTTCGTGAAGCTTCGCGGAACCGTTTTCAGGCAACCTGCCTTACGCAATTGTCCCTTGCCCTATCCAGCAGCGGACAGCCATGCCGGACACTACCTATTCTTAAAAAGGGCCGGGTGAGCAGGATTTACGGAGATATCTGATGTACGCAGTTATTGTAA
>CAZVDA010000082.1:0-9177 GCA_964625365.1 uncultured Thiopseudomonas sp.
CTGCCGGAGCTGGCCCTGGCGCGTGCCAATGAGCTGTTTGCCGCGACCTGGCAGTGCAGCCATGTACGGTTGCTGGAGCTGGTGCCGGACTCGCCGGAAAGCCTTGAGCTGCTGCTGGCCCATGCGCTCTGTACCAGCCCGCACTCTGAGCTGGATGCTGCCGACTGGCTGCCCAACACCTGCTTTCGCCCTGCCGACCGGCAAGCACTGTTGCAACTACAGGAGCAGGCGCTGGATGACATCCGCGAGGCGGACGAACGTGATAATCCGCTACTGGTGGCCGCTTTGCAGGCGCTGGACTGCAACAGTGCAGGGCAGATTCATGCCATAGAACGACACGGGCAGGCCCGTGGTCCGGCGCAGCCCTGGTCACTGGGCGTGGACCAGCAGTTGTTCTGGGTGGACGGCGACAGCTTCTACTATCTGGCCATCCATCATGAATCCTGATGGCGGCCTGCACTTTATTGATTATCCGACCTTTTGATCAAGGCTTGCCTGCAGGCGGCGGCGTAGGATGAGGCTGTAGACAGCCCCACAGGTGGAGGATTACCCCATGAATGCCAGCCACACCCTCGCCGACTGGATTATCGAACAGTCCAGTGACGCCCTGATTTATTCTGCCACCGACGGCACCATCCAGCGCTGGAATGCGGCCAGTGAGCAACTGTTTGGTTTCAGCAAGGCCGATGCCATGGGCCAGAGTCTGGACATCATCATTCCCGAACACCTGCGCGAGGCGCACTGGCGCGGCTTTGATGCGGCGGTGGCCAGCGGCCAGCTGAAACTGTCCGGCAAGCCTACGCTGACCCGCGCCCTGCACCGGGACGGCCACAAGATCTATGTGGAAATGACCTTTGCCCTGGTCAAGAACGAAGCGGGTGAAGTGCAGGGCAGTGTATCCATGGCCCGCGATGTGACGGAACGGATCGAGAAGGAAAAGGCGGCCCGCAAGGCCGGCCAGTAGAAACAAGAAGCCCCGCAAAAGCGGGGCTTGGTCTGTCTGGCAGCCGATTAGTCGTTGTTGGCAATGCCCAGAATGCTCAGCAGGCTGACAAACAGGTTGTAGATGGATACATACAGGCTGACGGTTGCCATGATGTAGTTGGTTTCGCCGCCGTTGATGATCTCGCTGGTCTGGTACAGGATGATTGCGGACGAAAACAGCACAAAACCGGCACTGATGGCCAGCTGGAAAGCGGACAGGTCAAAGAACAGGCTGGCCAGCACGACAGCCAGTAATACAAAGAAGCCGGCAGTAATGAAGCCTCTCAAAAAGCTCATGTCCTTGCGGGTGATCAGCACAAAAGCCGACAGGCCGCCAAATACCAGTGCAGTCATGGCAAAGGCCGAGGCGATGATGCTGCTGCCGTTGCTCATGCCCAGATAGGCATTAAGAATGGGGCCCAGGGTGTAGCCCATGAAGCCGGTCAGGGCAAAGGTGGTGACCAGTCCCCAGCCGGAGTTGCGCAAACGTACGGTGGCAAACATCAGGCCATAAAAACCGGCCAGCGTCAGCAGCATGCCGGGATGTGGCAGGCGCAGTTGCTGAGCTACATAGGCGATCAGGCCGCTAAAGGCCAGGGTCAGGGCGAGCAGGCCATAGGTATTGCGCAGAACGGAACTGCCGGCGCGCTCGATAGCCACTTCATGAGTATTGTAATGTTGCATGGTTTTTTTCTCCTTGTAAGACAACCGCAACCAGACCGTAAGCGGCCTGTCAGCTTGTGACGGTGCAGCATAACAGATACAGGCGCCGGCATTGCAAATTCCATTTGACAGATTTTAGTAAACCTGTAGAATTGCCGACCGTTACGGAGGAGTGGCCGAGCGGCTGAAGGCAGCGGTCTTGAAAACCGCCGATGGGCAACTATCCGTGAGTTCGAATCTCACCTCCTCCGCCATTTTTTATTCTAAATCCCTGATTGTTCAGGGATTTTTTTTGTCTGTGATTTGTAGTGGTATTTTTGGTAGGCACTTTGTCCGGGAGTTCCCGTACTGCTGCGCATCGGGCGGTTTACAGGAGTGTAGCCATAAAAAAACCGCTTCGGCTTTTTTCGCTTCAGCGGCTGTGTGCGGACACATTCGGGCGCGTTAGCTGTCGGCCTCTTTTGCCGGCGCAGCAGGCACATTGCCCAGCACGCTCAGCAGGCTGGACGTGAAAATCATGGCGGCGCCTGCCAGTGAGCTGGCACCCGGCGTTTCCTGCCAGAGTACCCAGGCAATCACGCCGGCAAAAACGATGGCCAGATAGGCCACAGGCCCGATCAGTCCGGGTGGTGCCAGGCTGTATGCGCGGGACATGGAAATTTGCGCAAATGCAGCAAACAGGCCGGCACCACACAGCAGTTGCAGCTGATGACTGTCCAGTGGTTGCCAGGCCCAGCTGAGGGGTACGGCTGAAAATAGCGTGCTGAACAGGGCAAAGTAAAACACCATCCGAAAGGCCGGCTCGGTGTCACTCATCTGGCGGATGGAGACAAAGGCGCTGGCGGCCATCAGGCTTGCCGCCAGTCCCACCAGAGACAGCCAGCTAAATAACGCACCGGACGGCTTGGCCACCAGTACCACTCCCGCCAGACCCAACAGTGACAGCGCCAGCATGCGCTGGGTGAGCGGCTCCTTCAGCCATAGCCAGGCCAGCAGCGGAGTAAACACCGGTGCGGCATAGGTAAATAGCATGGCATCGGCCAGTGGCAGATGGGCAATGGCATAAAAGAAACAGTACATGGCCGCCAGCCCGTAGCCGGTGCGGGCCAGGTGGGTGCGCAGGCGTCGGGTTTTGAACGGAGCCGGACCGCGGATCAGAAGTAACGGCAGAAAAAACAGCACGCCAACCAGATTGCGGAAAAACACTACGGTCTCGTTGTTGACCGTGACCGATGCCTCGCGGATCAGTACGCCCATGCAGGAAAACAGCAGGGCGGACAGCGCCAGCAGGGCCGCGCCGCGTAGCGGCTGTACGGCCCGCATTTAGTGCGACAGGCGTTGTTGCAGGGCGTTAAGCATGGCGCCGCGCTTAAATAGCAGATGCCAGCGTTTGCCGCCCAGTTGCCGCCACAGGCGTGCTGAACGGATACCGGCCAGTAGCAGGGCGCGAACCTTGGCTGCCGTAGCCTCCTGCTGTAAAAAACGCATATCGCCGTGCACCTGGATACGCTGATTAAACGTGCTGATGGTGTCCTGATACAGATCGGCAAAGGCGCCTACCACGCCGGAGCTGGTAATACCCAGCAATTGTGCCTGCTGGTTGATACGTTCCAGTCGCTCGCCGGTCAACTGCAACAGGTCACGGCGGCGGGCGTACTGCTGTTCAAGCGCCAGCAGCGATAATGCATAGCGCAGGCTTTCCCTTGGCAGATTATGGGTGTCACGCAGCAGGGCGGCCTGCAGGGTGCGATAGCCTTCGCGCAGTGCGTAGTCGTCACCGCCATAGACATCCAGCGTGCTTTGCGGGTTGGTGACCAGCAGGGTATTGAGCATGTGCTCAAGCGAGGCATCACTGATCTGGCCGCTGTTGGCCAGCTTGTGTACCAGATGTGCCGCCAGAAACAGCCCGCCCAGTGCTACCAGTTGTTCTTGAAGTGGCGTCATGGTCGCTGGATTCCTTCATCCCATGGCTGGCAGGACTCAATGATGCCGCCGCCAAGGCAGATGTCACCGTCATAAAACACAATGGACTGGCCGAGGGTGACGGCGCGTTGTGGCGCATCAAACTCGACCAGATAGCCGTCTGCGCTGGCGGTGACCAGGCAGTTCTGGTCGGGCTGGCGATAGCGTACCTTGGCCTGTAGTTGGCGCGGCTGGCTTAAATCTACCGGATTGATCCAGTTGACCTGACGGGTGATCAGGCTGCGCGAAAACAGCCACGGATGTTCATTGCCTTGTCCGACAATTAGCACATTGCGTGCTAAGTCTTTAGCCAGCACGTACCATGGATCTTCACTGGCATCTTTCATACCGCCAATGCCCAGCCCCTGGCGCTGGCCAATGGTGTGATACATCAGGCCGGCATGCTCGCCTATCACCTGGCCGTCGGTGGTTTCAATTTTTCCGGGCTGGGCCGGCAAGTATTGCTTTAGAAAATCGGTAAAACGGCGCTCGCCAATAAAGCAAATGCCGGTGGAGTCTTTTTTGCTGGCGGTAATCAGCCCGTGTTGTTCGGCCAGTTCGCGCACCCGTGGCTTTTCCAGCTCGCCGACCGGAAACAGCGTCTGTGCGATTTCCTTGCCGCCCACCGCATGCAGAAAGTAGCTCTGGTCCTTGTTGCCGTCCACACCCTTGAGCAGGCGGCTTTCGCCGTTTGCATCTTGACGGCGTACATAATGGCCGGTAGCAATCAGGTCGCCGCCGAGCATTTTTGCGTAATCGAGAAACGCCTTGAACTTGATTTCGCGGTTGCACAGGATATCGGGGTTGGGCGTGCGGCCAGCCTTGTATTCATCCAGAAAATGTTCAAACACGTTATCCCAGTATTCGGCGGCGAAGTTGGCGCTGTGCAGCTTGATGCCGAGGGTGTCGCACACCGCCTGGGCATCGGCCAGATCCTGCTTGGCAGTGCAGTATTCGGTGCCGTCGTCTTCTTCCCAGTTTTTCATGAACAGGCCTTCGACCTGATAGCCCTGCTGCTTGAGCAGCAAGGCGGAAACGGACGAATCGACACCGCCGGACATGCCGACAATGACCTTGGTTTGCGAGGGATGATTCATGGCATTCAAAACAACATCTATAAAGAGATGCGCAGTTTATCAGGTTGGCGCTAAAAAATACCCTTGAGCAGTTCCAGCGGGTAACGCGACCCGGCCAGGTAATCCTGCAAACAGCGCATCACCAGCGGACTGCGCCATTCGCTCTGGCGTGCCTGCAGCGCGTCGGGCGTCAGCCACAGCGGCTCGATGATTTCTTCATCCAGCACCGCATCCGCTTGCTGGTGTAGCGGGCGGGCGGCAAAACACAACCGCTGGTAGGTTACGCCGTTGGGCGCCTGATACAGATAAATGCCAGTGAGGGCGGTCAGTTCGATGTGCCAGCCGGTTTCTTCCAGGGTTTCGCGCAGGGCGGCCTGTTGCAGGGTTTCGTTGGCTTCCAGATGGCCGGCCGGCTGGTTGATGGCAATGCCGGTGCGGGTGTGCTCGCGGACAAACAGGAAGCGGCCGTCCTGTTCGACCAGGCAGGCGACGGTGATGTGGGGCGTGAAAGTCATGGCGTGTCAGTCTAAGGTCTTAATACTTGAGTGGCCGGATAGGATTATGATTGCCGCAGCGGTTTTGCAGCGGGCTGTCTGCGGCGGGCAGGGGTTTGCCAGGTTTGTCCAGATGCGGTTTTGCGCTGCAGATCCGCCCGGCCTCAAAAGCCGAAATTATGCTACAATGCGCGCCGTTGCAAAACATGTGACTCAAGCACAACGACCGCAGTCGCATGTGCAGATCTAATTTTTTCAGTGCTGTCAGGCCACACGCGTGACAGTTTTTTTGTTTCAAACCACGTTAACCACGGAGTTTCAGCATGGGATACCAAAAGATCCAAGTGCCAGCGGGTGACAAAATCACCGTCAATGCCGATATGTCTTTGAACGTACCTAACAACCCCATCATTCCTTACATTGAGGGTGACGGTATTGGCGTTGATATCAGCCCTGTCATGATCAAGGTGGTAGACGCCGCCGTTGAGAAAGCCTATGGCGGCCAGCGCAAAATTTCCTGGATGGAAGTTTATGCCGGCGAGAAAGCCACCCAGGTGTATGATTCCGAAACCTGGCTGCCAGAAGAAACTCTGGACGCTGTTCGCGACTACGTTGTTTCCATCAAGGGCCCGCTGACCACTCCAGTCGGTGGCGGTATCCGTTCCCTGAACGTTGCCCTGCGCCAGCAGCTCGACCTGTACGTTTGTCAGCGTCCTGTACGCTGGTTCAATGGCGTACCTAGCCCGGTTAAACGTCCACAAGACGTTGACATGTGCATCTTCCGCGAGAACTCCGAAGACATCTACGCCGGTGTTGAGTGGCAGGCCGGTACTCCTGAAGCAGAGAAGGTTATCAAGTTCCTGACCGAAGAAATGGGCGTAACCAAAATCCGCTTTACCGAAAACTGCGGTATCGGCATCAAGCCGGTATCCGAGCAGGGCACCAAGCGTCTGGTACGCAAGGCGCTGCAATACGCAGTAGACAACGATCGTGACTCCCTGACCATCGTGCACAAGGGCAACATCATGAAGTTCACCGAAGGTGCCTTCAAAGAGTGGGCCTACGAAGTAGCACGTGACGAGTTCGGTGCCGAGCTGCTGGACGGCGGCCCATGGATGCAGTTCAAGAACCCCAACACCGGTAAAAACATCGTAGTTAAAGATGCGATTGCCGATGCCATGCTGCAACAGATCCTGCTGCGCCCTGCCGAGTACGACGTAATCGCCACCCTGAACCTGAACGGTGACTACCTGTCCGACGCACTGGCCGCAGAAGTGGGCGGTATCGGTATTGCTCCTGGCGCCAACCTGTCCGATAGCGTTGCCATGTTTGAAGCCACCCACGGTACTGCACCCAAGTACGCCGGTCAGGACAAGGTGAACCCTGGTTCCCTGATTCTGTCTGCCGAAATGATGCTGCGCCACATGGGCTGGAGCGAAGCGGCTGATCTGATCATCAAGGGCATCGACGGTGCCATTGGCGAGAAGACCGTAACCTATGACTTTGAGCGCCTGATGGACGATGCCAAGCTGCTGTCTTGCTCCGAGTTCGGCGATGCCATGATTGCTAAAATGTAATCCGGCTTGCTGCTAGAAAACGCCTCACGTTTGTGGGGCGTTTTTGTTTCAAGGTGATTTCTATGGACAACGAAGACGATTTTTCCCTGTTTGCCCGCGAAATGCGCGGAGTGCGCCGTATCCAGGTGGATCAGGCCGATACTGGTAAAAAACCTGTGGATCGCAGCAGCCAGAAATTGGCACGCGCCCGTGCCGTGCAAGCCACAGAGTCGATTAAGGTGGATGGCCTGTCGGACCAGTATGTGCTGGATGTGCAGCCCGAAGAGTTTTTGCTGTGGGGCAGGGATGGTGTGCAAGACAGCCAGTTGCGCCGTCTTAAAGCTGGGCAAATTGCCTTTGAGGGCAGCATTGACTTACACGGTATGACGGTGGAAAAAGCCCGCAGCGAGCTATGGGAATTTCTGGCCGAAGCCATCCGCCTGGAAGTGCGCTGCGTGCGCGTGACCCACGGCAAGTCCAACCGGCTGGACGGGCGCAAGCCGATGCTGAAAAGCCACGTCAATACCTGGCTGCGCCAGCACGAGGGCGTGCTGGGCTTTGCTTCCTGTCAGCCAAAGCATGGCGGCAGCGGTGCGCTCTATGTGTTGCTCAAGCGCAGCATGCTGGAAGGGCGTGACGAAGGCGTGTTCTGATCGGGCCGGATGCGTTTTTAATTGCGCGGTTTTCAGGCATACTGCGTGCGCTTTGCGTCTGCTGGCCGGCTGCCATGTTGCTCCGTGCCCGTTCTCCAACCCTGGTCTGGAAGCTTCATCCCCCATGCGTAATCTGGTTTTTTCTGCCTGCCTGCTTCTGCTAGGCAGCCTGCCCGCCGGCCTGAGCGCGGCCCACCCCGACAACCATGACATTGAGCGCGTGCTAACCCGGCACCAGTTGCCTGCCGAAGCCCTGAGCGTCATTACCGTTCCCCTGCAGCCGGGTTTGCAGGGCAGTGCATTCAATGCCGACAAGGCGGTCAATCCGGCTTCGGTGATGAAACTGGTGACCACCTATGCCGCACTGGACACCCTGGGCCCGACCTATACCTGGAAAACCGATCTGCTGACCGACGGCAAGGTAAGCGGCGATACGCTGCACGGCAACCTGTATTTTCGTAGCGGCGGCGATCCCAAACTGACCACCGAGCGCCTATGGTTGCTGCTGCGCGACCTGAAACTACAGGGTATCCAGCACATTCGCGGCAATCTGGTGCTGGATGGCAGCCATTACGACATCAAGCACCTGATTGCCTTTGACGGCGAAGCCAGCGACCTGTACCGGCCCTTCATGGTCGAGCCGGACAGCCTGCTGGTCAACTTCAATGCCCAGCGCTTTATTGTGCGTACCGACAACGGCAGGGCGGTTGTGGTCTCCGATCCGCTGGTGCCCGAAGTACAGATCAACAACAGCGTGCAGGTGGTTGCATCCGGTGCCTGCCACACCCAGACCCGTGTCAATTTCCAGCCCAGGCGTGGTGACGGCAACCTGGCCCTGAACGTGTCGGGCAGCCTGCCGGAAGGCTGCCAGAGCGAGCGCTACTTTGCCTTTATAGAGCATGACCGTTATACCGCCGGCGTTATCCGCAGTACCTGGGCGGACATGGGCGGCACCCTGAGCGGCACCACCCAGACCGGCACAACCCCCAGGGGTGCGCGTCTGCTGAGCCGCCTGCCTTCGGCTTCGGTGTCAGACATCATTCGCGACATCAACAAATTCAGCAACAACACCCTGGCCAAGCAACTGTTTGTAACCCTGGGCGGGCATTTCCGCGCACCGGGTGATGCCGATGATCTGGTGGCGGCCCGCCGTTCGCTGGCCAACTGGTGGCAAGCCTTTGGCGGTAGCGACAGCCAGCTGGTTATTGAGAACGGTTCGGGCCTGTCGCGCCAGGAACGTCTGAGCGCACGCGGTCTGGCCCGCATGCTGCAACAGGCGGCCAGCAGTCCCTATGCTGCCGAGTTCAAGTCATCCCTGCCCATTGTCGGTGTGGACGGCACCATGCGCCGCCGGCTGGCCAAGCATCCGGTGGCCGGCCAGGCCCGGGTCAAGACCGGCACCCTGAAAAACGTGCGGGCCATTGCCGGCTACAGCAAGGACAAAAACGGCAACGACTGGGTGGTGGTGATTATTGCCAACTACCCGCGCAACCTGAACAACGCGATACTGGATGACCTGCTGGCCTCTCTGTACAGCCAGCAGCCGGTTCGCTAAGGGGCGGCATACTGCGGGGCAGCGGCCATGGGGGCGCTTGCCCTGTGGCCCAATCCGGCAATTCCGGCTAGAATTGCGCACCCTGCAGGGCCGTTGTTATGGATTGATAAAAAGTTGGCCTGCTTTTTGCTGTCTCTGAGTCAAAGACGCAAAACGTCAAAAAGACGACGAGGTACCAGATATGAGCCAGGGTATTGAATTTAACCGCTTGATGCTTGAAATGCGCTCCATGCA
>CAZVDA010000083.1:0-9127 GCA_964625365.1 uncultured Thiopseudomonas sp.
AGGGACCTAACGATTAACAGTCGTGTGCTCTGCCGACTGAGCTATCGCGGAACTGTAACCAGCTTGCTGACTTTTCAGTGTTTGCCTGCTGATGGCGCGACATATTACCAGAACTTTTTTACCCGTCAAGCATTTTCAAAAAAATTTTCAAAGCTGCCCGCCTGCAAAAGCGTGACTATGATCCAGCCCGCGCCAGCGGTACACTTATACAACACCTATAGTTATGACTTTTCCATGCGCCGAACCAAGCAAGACGCCCATAAAACCCGCGCAGCCATTCTTGAAGCTGCCGAAACCCTGTTTTTGCAACAGGGCGTTGCCCATACCTCGCTGGAGCAGATCGCCCGCCAGGCCGGCGTGACCCGTGGTGCCGTCTACTGGCATTTCAAGAACAAGGCGGACTTGTTCCACGCCATGCTCAACCAGGTACGGCTGCCGGCCGAACAGATTGCCGCACGCATCCGCCTCTGTGATCCGCAGGACCCGGTGATGGGCCTGCGCAACCTGTGCTGCGAGGTGATGGCCAATCTGGTACGTGACGGGCGCAAAAGGCGCATCTTTACCATCCTGATGCGCCGCTGCGAGTTTACCGACGAGCTGCGCGAGGCCGAACAGCGCCACCAGGACTTTATCAACCAGTTTATCGACCTGTGCACCGAGCTGTTTGCCGAACCGGCCGTCGCTGCACGACTGCAGACAGGGCTAACCCCGCGCCTGGCGGCCGTTGCCTTCCACTCTCTGCTAATTGGCCTGCTCAATGACTGGCTGCGTGATCCCGAACTGCTGGATGCGGAAAACACCCAGCCCTATCTGGACTGCCTGTTGCGCGGAATCTTCCGGCAATGGCCAGCTCCGGCCGGCATCAGCCAGCCGGGCCCATAAGCGCTAACGTATATCCTGACGCACGCTGGCAAAGGTTCGTGGCCAGGGCTTGTTGCGTTTAACGCCGTCCGGCAACTGTTCAATCGCGCTGCGCGCAGCAGCAGCACTGGCAAAACTGCCGTAGGTCACCACGTAAAGCGGCTGGCCGTTATGCAGTTTGCGGAAATAGTGATACTGCCCGCCATTGGCCTGCACAAACTGCCGTGCGTTCTGCTCGTTCGCGGTGGCAAACACCTGCAGGGTAAACTGCTGTGCCGGCTGACCGGCATACCAGCCTGCGCCGGCTGCCGGTGCAGTTGATGCGGCCGGCTGCTGTGGCTGGGTGCGGGCCTGCGTCTGGGCCTGGTTGCGGGCGGCCACCGTATCGGCCACCTTGGGACGTGGCGGTTCGGCCGGTTTGGCTGGCGCAGGGCGCGGCGGCTCCGCCGCCTTTACCGGTGCCGGTGCCTGTTGCACCGCTGCGGGTGCCGGAGCTACGGCCACCGGAGGCGGTGTAACCGGCTCGGGCGCTTGCTGAACAACCGGTTGTGCAGGCACAGCGACCGGAGCGTGAACAGCAGGGGCCTCCGGTACCGGAGCCGCAAGCGCGGGCCTGAGCGCAGGCTGCTGTTGTATGGACGGCTGCGGACGAGCCTCGCCTGGCGACGGTGTAGACACACCCTGTGTCACCGGCTGCACGCTATTGCCCTGCCCCGTAACGGACAGGTCAAGAGCAACCCGCCGCTGCCCGCCGTTGACCACCTCCGGCTCGGGCGTCAGGCGCGTTGTTGCCTGTTTGCCAGCACCCGCCTTGTCTCCGGCATCATCCATCTGGTACCAGGCAAAAATAAATACAAAGGCCACGACCAGCAGGGCTGCCAGATGGCGATACGGCAGCGGAGAACCGGAACGCGCACCTGGCGCTGCCGCCTGTCTTCGCGGCCGTGAATCGATCCGTGCCATCAGCAGTTCCTGCGCGGTCTGGTTGATGAGGCCCGGCCAGCCCTGCCCCTGATCCAGCAATACGCCCAGTTCATGGTCGGTAAACAGGTCAAGGTCGCAACCGGCGCTTTGCAGGCGCTGTTGCAAATAGCCTTCTACCTCGTCATCCGTCCATGGTTCCAGCTCGATCAGGTGGTACTCCAGCCCTGCCGGCTGCTGTGCCAGCTCCTGCAGGCGGTTTTGCAGGGCAGGTTCGCCAAACAGGAAAACCCTGCAGCGCGACTGCCCATCCCCCTGCGACAGCCGCTGCAGCAGCACCAGTGCCGAATCATCCAGCAACTCGGCGTCATCCACCAGCAACTGCACATCCTTGCCGGCCAGTGCCGACTGGCCGGCAGCATGCAACAGCATCATCACATCGCCGCCGCTGACCTGCAGGGCATAGCCCAGCTGCTGCAAAATACTGCCGGCATCGCCCTGTTTGAGCGCCGACACCACCACATTGAGCGCACTGTCCTTGCCGGCCGCCGCCATGGCATGGCGCAGTACGGTCTTGCCGCTGCCACGTGGTCCGGTAACCGCCAGCAGCAACTGACTATAGCGGGAGAAGTGGATCAGCTGCTCCAGCACCTGGCGGCGGCCCGGCTTGTAAAACTGGAAGCTGCTGCTGCCGGGCGCAAAGGGGTCGTGACTCAGGCCAAACTGCTGAAACACGGGGTTGCTATCCTGTCGGATACTCATGGCATTTACCTGTTAACAGCCCGCTACCAGACGGGCATAGTCGGAATTCAAAACCTCATGCAGCAGGGCGGCATCATAGTCAGCGGTGACCACGGCCTGTCCGGGCCGCTCCAGCAGCACCAGGCGGATCTGGCCGTCCAGTGCCTTTTTATCCACGGCCATATGCCGGAGAAAATCATCGGCGTCCATAGTGCCTGGCGGCACCACCGGCAGGCCAGCACGCACCAGCAGCGCCACGCCACGGGCGAACGCCTGATCATTCAGCCAGCCCATCTGCCGCGACATGTGTAGCGCCATCACCGTACCCGCCGCCACGGCCTCGCCGTGCAGCCAGTTGCCATAGCCCATTTCTGTTTCTATGGCATGGCCAAAGGTATGGCCCAGATTAAGAATGGCGCGGATACCGCCCTCACGCTCGTCCTGGCTAACCACCTGTGCCTTGGCCTGGCAGGACCGCTCGATGGCCTGCGTCAACGCCTGGTCATCCAGCGCATTGAGGGCCGGCATCTGCTGCTCCAGCCAGCCCAGAAAAGGCTCGTCACAAATCAGGCCGTACTTGATCACCTCGGCCATGCCGGCAGCCCGCTCGCGCTGCGGCAGCGTTTGCAGGCTACGGGTATCAATAATCACGGCTTTCGGCTGATAAAAGGCCCCCACCCTGTTTTTGCCCAGCGGATGGTTGATGCCAGTTTTGCCACCCACCGACGAGTCCACCTGCGACAACAGCGTGGTAGGCACCTGGATAAAGTCCACACCACGCTGATAGCAGGCCGCAGCAAAGCCGGTCATGTCGCCAATCACGCCGCCGCCCAGCGCAATCAGGCAGGTTTTGCGGTCGTGGCGGTCACGCAACAAGCCGTCAAAAATCAGCTGCAGGGTTTCCCAGTTTTTGTGGGCCTCGCCATCAGGCAGGATAATTTCGGTCAGCTCATGGCCATGCAGCGCCTGACGCAGGGTATCCAGATACAGGGGCGCTACCGTGGTGTTGGTCACGATCGCGACCTTGCGGCTTTTCAGGTGGGGACGGTACAGCTCCGGGTTGCCCAGGATGCCGGCACCAATATGGATGGGGTAGCTGCGTTCAGCCAGGTCAACGGTGAGGGTGCGCATGGAAGTTTCCGTGGTTCATCAAAACAGGTTGCTGATGATCACCGCAGCCGTCTTACAAATCAAGCTGCGCGAGGACTTCCTGGACCACCATGCGGGGTGGCCGGATATCGGTTTCGATCACCACATCGGCAATGGAACGGTAAAGGGGGTCACGAATGGCAAACAGGTCCTCAAGAACCTGTCGCGGATTGTCGGTCTGCAGCAGAGGCCGGTTGCGGTCCCTGGCGGTGCGTTCCAGCTGGTGGTCCACCGAGGTATGCAGATAGATGATGGTACTGCCATCCCTGAGCAGCTCGCGATTGGCGGCACGCAGTATGGCGCCGCCGCCGGTCGCCAGCACCAGCCCCTTGCCCTGCATCAGCTCGGCAATGGCCTGTTGCTCGCGGTCACGAAAACCCTGTTCGCCTTCCACCTCGAAAATCAGCGGAATGCTGGCACCGGTACGCTCCTCGATGACCCGGTCGGAGTCCTTGAACTCCAGACCCAGCTCGCGGGCCAGCAGGCGGCCGATGGTGCTTTTACCAGCCCCCATCGGCCCTACCAGGGTCAGGTTGTGTTTCAGCATCAGTTGCTCAGCGCAACGCCGCTGCCCGGCATGATGCGCGGAGTGACGAAGATCAGCAGTTCGGCCTTGTTCACCACGTTCATGTTGCGCTTGAACAGGCGGCCAACGAAAGGTATGTCGCCCAGCACCGGCACCTTGTCTACGCCTTCCTGACGCACTTCAGAGAACACACCACCCAAAACCAGGGTTTCGCCATCGGCAACCAGCACCTTGGCATTCACCTCGTTCTTGTTGATTGGCGGCACACCGCCCACGGCGTTGGCGAAGTCCACCTCATCCTTGGTGACCTTGACGTCCATGATGATGCGGTTATCCGGTGTGATCTGTGGAGTCACTTCCAGCGACAGCGTGGCTTCCTTGAAGGAGGTGCTGGTGGAACCGCTGGAGCTGGCTTCCTGGTAAGGAACTTCCTTACCTTTCATGATTTTGGCGGTTTCCTTATCGGAAGTAATCACCTTGGGCTGGGAAACCACATTACCCTTACCGGTTTTTTCCATGGCACTCAGTTGCAGATCAAGAATAGCACGGTTGGACACAAAGCCTATGCCAAGACCAGAAGTCGCGGAGACGGCACCCAGGTCAACAAAAGGAACGGGGGAGCCACTATCGTTTACAGGCAGCGCACAGCGTCCAGCAAATGGACCACATGAAAAGCCTTCTTCATCTTCAATACTCAGGTTGCCATCCTTACCAAAAGCCCTCCAATCACGGCTGCCCGCCCTGAATGCTCCACCCCAACGCACGCCCAGCTCCTTTCCGTAGTCATCATAGGCTTCAACGATACGCGCCTCGATCATCACCTGGCGCACCGGAATATCCAGCTGGGCCACAATGCGGCGCAGCTCGTCAAGACGTTCCTGAGTCTGGTAGGCAATGATGCTGTTGGTACGGTCGTCGACGGTTACCGAGCCACGGTCAGCCGAGTCGGCGTTATTGGTTACCGACTGGAACAGGCCGGCAATCTGCGCAGCACTGGCATAGTTGACTTGAATCAGCTCGCGGCGCAGCGGAGCCAGCTCGGCAATTTGCTGCATGGCTTCCAGCTCCTGGCGCTCGCGGGCAGCAATTTCGTCAGCCGGTGCCACCAGCAGTACGTTGCCAACCTTGCGCTGGGCCAGTCCCTTGGTTTTCAGCACCAGCTCCAGAGCCTGATCCCAGGGTACGTTTTGCAGGCGCAGGGTGATGTTGCCCTGCACAGTATCACTGGCTACCAGGTTGAGGTCAGTAAAGTCGGCAATCAGCTGCAGTACGGAACGTACATCAATGTCCTGGAAGTTCAGCGACAGCTTGTCGCCGGTGTAGGTGAAGCGGTCGGCGTCACGTTTTTCCTTTTCCTGCTTGGTCATCGGCTTGACACTGACGGTCATGCGGTTGTCGGCCTGATAGGCCATATAGTCAAAATCGCCGGACGACTCGATGACAATGCTGGTGTTGCCGTTTTTTTCAGTTGCGTTGACATAACTGACCGGCGTAGCGAAATCCTTCACATCCAAACGCAAGCGCAGTTCGTCGGGCAATGCTGTTTTCGGGAAATTTAGCTCGATCTTGTTACCCATCTCGCGGATGTCCGGACTACCGGCCGCAGTGCTCAGATCAATCAGCAAGTTGCCTTCACCCTGCTCGCCCCGCTGAAAGTCGATATTGCGCACGGCACGGCCGCCTGCCACCACTGCAGGCTTGGTGACCTGCGCTGGCGCTTGCACTTCATTTCGGGTTACGCCTTCGCCCACCACCACATAGAGGTTGTTGCCTTCGACGCGGGTGTTGTAACTGGTCAAACTGGTCAGGTTGATAATGACGCGGGTGCGCTGCTGCGCTTCCACCACCGTCACGCTGCGGGTATTGCCGCTGCCCAGCTCCTGGTGCTTGTTCTTCAGCTTGTTGCTGACGCCAGGCAGGTCCAGCGCAATGCGCGCGGGCTGGTCAATGGTATAACCGCGTGGCGCTGTCACCGGCTCATCAAAGGTCAGTTTCAGCTCGACACGGTCGCCCGGCAGGGTGGCCACGTCCAGCGCGTTCAGGTCGGCGGCCAGCGCGGCCGAAGCGGAAACCGCCATCAGGGCTGCCAGCGAACGCGATATCAGTTGAGTCTTCATGGTCCAGTTCCGTTGTATTTTCCAGTTAAGTTTTTGCATTGTAATTTACCTTATGAGCGTTCCTGCAGCGGCAGGGTATGCGGCCGTTCAAGCCAGCCGCCCTCGCCATCCGGGACAATCTCGACCAGCTCAATGGCATCGGCCGTAATGGAAATGATCCGCCCGTGATTGCGCCCCATGTAATCACCGACCTTGACGCGATGCACACCATCGCCACCGCGAACCAGCGCATAAGCGCCTTCCTTGTGGTTGGCCAGGGTGCCCACCATCACGAAGGATTCGAGGTTGAAGTTTTCCAGGAACTCCTGAACCCGTGTTTCGTCGGGCTTAACGCCCGTATTGCCCCGCTCCTGGCGGGACTGTTCAAGTTTGACCGGCGGCTGGAACGGGCTGCGCAGGCCGGTTGCACGATAGGTAAAGGGCTCGTACACCACTTCCTTGGGCATGGGTTCAATTCTACCGCGCGGGCGCGAACGAACTTCATCCATGTATTCCTGCAAGTCGGTAAACGAACCGTCACCGCAGCCGGCCAGGACGGCAGTCATCGCGGCCAGCACACCAAAACGCATCATTTTTTTCATCGGGCCTGCCCCTGCTCGTTATAACGGTAGGTTTTAACCTGGATACTCATGGCCAGCCGGCCTGCGCTGCCTTTTTCTTTGACGGGGTCGAGCTGGAAGTCATGCAGGGTCACGATGCGCGGCATACTGGCTACCGCACTGACGAAGGTCGCCAGTTCGTGGTAGCCGCCAAACACCTTGACCTGGATTGGCAACTCGACATAGTACTGCTGGGCCGACTCGGGCAGCAGGCGGATTTCTTCAAACTCCAGGCCCGAGTTGAGTCCGGCGCTGGTAATGTCTTCCAGCAGACCGGGCACTTCGGTGTCACTGGGCAACTGGCGCAGCAGTTTGTCGAATGAAGCTTCCATCAGCACCATCTGTTCCTTGTAGGCATCCAGGTTGGCAGCCTGGCTAACCTTTGACTCGAAACTGCGCTTAAGCTCTTCTTCCTGTGCCCGATGGCCTTCAAGGCTGGCCTGCAGATCCTGCAGGTGCAGTACATAGCCGCCGCCCAGCGCCAGCACCAGCACCAGCACGCAGGCAATGGCCTTGACCGGCGCGGGCCAGACGCCCAGGTTGTTGACATCCAGGTTGCTGAAATCGGTTTCTTTCAGGCTCTTGACCCAGTCATTCAGGTTCATTGCTGCGCTCCTTGGCCTGCTTCATCTTCATGGGGCTTGGTCTGCTGTACCGTCAGCTTGAACTGGCTAGCTTCCTGGCCGTCAAGCTCCAGAGCCTTGACCTCGGCCAAACTGGGCGCTGCCAGCCAGTCAGAGGCGTCCTGGCGACGCATCAGGCTGGAGATCAAGTTGTTGCTTTCGGCAGCACCTTCAATGGAAATATGCTTGCCGGTCAGCCGTACCGCAGTGAAGTAAACGCCTTCGGGAATGGTGCGTGCCAGCTGGTCAAACACGTGCGAAGTGATCGGGCGATTGCCCTGCAAGTCCTGAATCACCTTGGTACGCTCGATCAGCTCCTGGCGTTTCTTACGCAACTCCTGAATCTCCTTGATGCGAGCATCCAGCGCCTGGTTTTCACGCTGAATAAAGCTGTTGCGTGCCAACTGCTCGTTGATCAGGCTGCTGAATACCTGATCACCAATAAAAATCAGGGCGGCACCCAGCATGACCATGCCGATCAGGGTGGCGACAAACTGCTGCTTGCGTTGCTCCCTAAGCTGTTCGCGCCAGGGCAGAAGGTTAATACGAGCCATCAGTCAAAACTCCTCATTGCCAGGCCGCACGCAATCATCAGTGCCGGCGCATCGCTGGCCAGCGCCTCTACGTTGACCTTGCTGTCCACCGCCATGTGGGCGAAGGGGTTGGCGATAACGGTTTCGGTGCCAATCACGCGCTGCACCATGGTATCCAGTCCGGTAATGGCCGAGCTGCCGCCGGCCAGCAAAATATAGTCCACTTCGGTCAATTGACCGCTGGCAAAGAAGAACTGCAACGCACGCGAAATTTGCTGGGCCACAGTTTCCTTGAATGGCTCCAGTACTTCCTGCACGTAGTCATCCGGCAGGCCGCCACGCTTTTTGGCCAGTCCGGCTTCCTCGTAGGACAGGCCGTAACGGCGCTGGATCTCGTCGGTAAGCTGTTTGCCGCCAAACATCTGCTCGCGGGTATAAACGGTTTCACCCTTGTGCATGATGCTCAGGGTCATGGTGGTGGCACCGATATCGACCACAGCCACGGTCAGGTCTTCGCCACGGCCGCCCAGCTGCTCGGCAACCAGCG
Organism: uncultured Thiopseudomonas sp.; assembly: GCA_964625365.1. Taxonomy (GTDB): domain Bacteria; phylum Pseudomonadota; class Gammaproteobacteria; order Pseudomonadales; family Pseudomonadaceae; genus Thiopseudomonas. The sequence continues at coordinate 8,618 of CAZVDA010000083.1, forward strand.
AGAACGCCCGCTCCAGCGCATAGGCTTCGACCTCGACCACCTTGGCCTTGAGCCCGGCCAGCGCCAGCGCGGCTTCGCGGATTTCGACGTTTTCCTTACGGCAGGCAGCCAGCAGGACGATATCGCGGCCCGGGGTGCTGGATGGCCCAAGCACCTCGAAATCCAGCGCCACCTCGTCAATCGGATAAGGGATGTACTGGTCGGCCTCCAGACGCAGCTGGGTTTCCAGCTCTTCCTCGTTAAGGCCCCGTTCCATCAGGATCTGTTTGGTAATCACCGCCGAACCGGATACGGCCACTGCCGCATCCTTGACGCTGGTACGCGCCTTGCTGACCAGCTTGGCCAGAACCTGGCCAACCAGCTCCAGTTCGGCAATGTTGCGGTCGGAAATGGCGTTGGGCGGCAGCGGCTCGACGGCAAAGGCTTCCACCTTGTAACCGGCGCCACTACGGCTCAGCTCGATGAGTTTGGCCGAGGTTGAACTGATATCAATCCCCAGCATGGTGTTTG
>CAZVDA010000084.1:0-8886 GCA_964625365.1 uncultured Thiopseudomonas sp.
GGCGCTGGGGCGGTGATGCCGCCACCATCAAGACCTCCATCCAGCACGGACGCACTGGCGTAATGCCTGCCTGGGGCGAAGTGATTGGTGAGGACGGTGTCAAAAACGTATCCGCCTTTGTACGCGGCGAGCTGGCTGGCCTGCCACTGGGCGAGGGTGCATCCTTTGACCTGGAGCATGGAAAACAGGTTTTCGCACAGACCTGCATGGCCTGTCATGGCGCAGACGGCAAGGGCATGGCAGCATTGGGCTCGCCCGACCTGACCTCGCCTGGCGGCTGGATTTATGGTCAAAGTTTGACCCAGATTCAGCAAACCGTACGCTATGGCCGCACCGGTGTCATGCCCGAACAGGAAGCTTTCCTGGGTGCTGACAAGGTGCACCTGCTGGCAGCCTATGTGTACGGACTGTCCCGTGATTAAAATCGCCTGAAAACATGCTGGCGGCAGTATGTCGCAGCATGCTTTTCTTGTATGGGCGTACTATATCAGGGGCCAACAAACCTGGTCTGACCGGCAACGCACCGGTCAGACACGCCAGTAATCCATACAAGGCAACCAGACATGAATACTAAAATACCTGTTAAGAACATCACCCCACCCAAACAAAGCGGCGACTTGTATGAAAAGCGCCAAAAGATTTTCACCCGCGCCTTTACCGGGCTGTTTCGTAGTATCCGCATCTACGTAGGTGCAGTTCTCTTCCTGCTGTTCCTCGGTACTGCATGGCTCAACTGGGATGGCCGCCAGGCTGTCTGGTGGAACCTGCCCGAGCGCAAATTCTATGTCTTTGGTGCCACCTTCTGGCCACAGGACTTCATGCTGCTGTCATGGCTGCTGATTATTTCTGCCTTTACCCTGTTTTTCATCACCGTCTTTGCCGGTCGCGTCTGGTGCGGCTATGCGTGCCCGCAAACCACCTGGACCTGGATCTTCATGTGGGTCGAGAAATTTACCGAGGGTGACCGCAACAAGCGCATGAAGCTGGACAAGGCTCCCTGGAACGCCGAAAAAGTCCTGCGCCGCACCGCCAAGCACGGTCTCTGGCTGCTGATCGGTTTTGTAACCGGCCTGACCTTTGTTGGCTACTTCACGCCAATCCGCGAACTGCCCACAGACCTGATCAGCGGCCAGGCCAATGGCTGGGCCTATTTCTGGGTTGGTTTCTTCACCGTAATGACCTACCTGGCCGCCGGCTACCTGCGCGAACAGGTGTGTATTTACATGTGTCCCTACTCCCGCTTCCAGAGCGTGATGTTCGACAAGGACACCCTGATTGTTTCCTACGATGCCAAGCGTGGCGAGAACCGCGGCACGCGCAAGAAAAACTCCGATTACAAGGCCGAAGGCCTGGGCGACTGTATCGACTGTACCCTCTGCGTGCAGGTGTGTCCGACCGGCATCGACATCCGCGACGGCCTGCAGATTGCCTGTGTCAGCTGTGCTGCCTGTATTGACGTCTGTGATGAAGTCATGGGCAAAATGGGCTATGAAAAAGGATTGATCAGCTATACCACTGAACACAACCTGTCCGGCGAAAAAACCAAACTGGTACGCCCACGGCTGGTCGGTTATGCTGCCGCCATCCTGATCATGATCAGCCTGTTCGGCTATACCATGTTCAACCGCACCCTGGTCGAGTTGAACGTAATCAAGGACCGCATCCCCTACCGTGAAAACATGGAGGGTCGCGTTGAAAACGTTTATCTGCTGCGCATCATCAACAAGGACCAGCACGCCCACACCTATGTGCTCGAAGCGTCCGGCATGAAAGGCCTGCAGCTGGAAGGCAAGCAGAACTTTGAAGTGCAGGCCGGAGAAATCTTCTCCTCGCCCGTATCGGTATCGGTTGATCCTGAAGAGATCGGCTCCAGCACCAACAAGATCGAGTTCAAGATACAATCCGTGGACGACCAGAGCATTTCGCGCACGTCCAAATCAACCTTCATCGGACCGGTGGTCCGCTAACCCGAGGAACCGTCATCATGCAACAGACCGAGCAAACAAGCAGCCGCTGGCACAAGGAACCCTGGGCATGGTTTATCCTGGGCATCCTTGGCTCCTCGGTGGTGCTGGGTCTGTCGCTGCTGACCATTGCCATCAACAACCAGCCCAGCATGGTGGTCGACAACTACTATGATGCCGGCAAGGGCATCAATACCTCGCTGGAGCGCGAGCGGCTGGCCGTCAAGCTCAACATGCAGGCACAGCTGGTGCTGGACCACGAACGTGGCGAAGTACTGCTGGAGCTGCAGGGCATGAGCCAGCCGCAGCAACTGGTGCTCAACCTGATTTCACCCACCCAGCCCGAGCGAGACCGTCGCATTGTGTTGCAGCCGGCCCTTGAGCAAGGCCAGTATCGCGGCCTGCTGGGCGAGGAAATCAGCGGCCGCCGCTTTGTCGAGCTGCTGGGCAACGAGGACGGCCACGACTGGCGACTGTTCGAGGAAGAGACCCTGGTGGCCGGCCAGCCGCTGGAACTGGGCGAAGCGCTCTAATCCGCAGAACCTTTCATGTCCACTCCCCTGCCCTGTTATCACTGCTCGCTGCCGGTTCCTGCCGGCAGTGACTTTTCTGCCGCGGTGCTGGGCGATACCCGCAGTTTCTGCTGCCCCGGCTGCCAGGCAGTGGCCGAGGCCATTGTCGACAACGGTCTGGAAAGCTATTACCAGCACCGCAGCCAGTCCTCTACCAATCCCGACGCCCTGCCTGGGCTGATTCCCGACGAGCTCAAACTGTACGACCGCCAGGACGTACAACAACCTTTCGTGCAGACCGACGGCGAGCTGAGTGAAACCCGACTACTGATCGAGGGCATTACCTGCGCTGCCTGCGGCTGGCTGATCGAGAAACATCTGGCACGCCTGCCCGGTGTGGCCAGTGTAGACCTGAACCTCAGCAGCCATCGCCTGCATGTGCAGTGGCAGGCCAGCCAGCTGCCGCTATCGGAGCTGATGCAAAGCCTGCGCAAGATCGGCTACGCCGCCCACCCCTGGCAACCGGATGCGGTCAGCGAGCAACTGGCCCGCTCCAACCGGCTGGCACTGCGCAAGCTGGGGGTCGCCGGCCTGTTGTGGATGCAGGTGATGATGGCCTCCATGGCCACCTGGCCGGAGTTCAACATCGACCTGTCGCCCGGCATGGACAGCCTGCTGCGCTGGGTCAGCCTGATACTCACCACGCCGATCATTTTTTATTGCAGCACCGATTTTTTCAAAGGTGCGGTGCGCGACATCCGCACCCGCCACCTGACCATGGACGTATCGGTATCACTGGCGATTGCCGGCGCCTATGTCGCCGGCATCTGGTCCACGGTTACTGGCCAGGGCGAGCTGTATTTTGATGCCTCCGGCATGTTTGCCTTTTTTCTATTATCAGGCCGTTATCTGGAAAAGCGTGCCCGCGAGCGTACCGCTGCCGCCACCGCCCAGTTGGTCAACCTGTTGCCGGCTTCCTGCCTGCGGCTCGACGGACAGGGCAACAGCGAACGCATCCTGCTGCGCGAACTTTCGCTGGACGACCGGATACTGATACCGCCTGGCCACCTGATTCCGGCCGACGGGCTGATTTTACAGGGCCATTCCAGCATCGATGAGTCACTGCTGACCGGCGAATACCTGCCGTTGCCACGCAGTCCCGGCGACCGGGTGACCGCCGGCACCCTCAACGTGGAAGGCCCGCTGACCGTCCAGGTCGAGGCGCTGGGCGATGACACCCGGCTGTCGGCCATTGTCCGCCTGCTGGAGCGGGCGCAATCGCTCAAGCCCCGGCTGGCCGAAATCGCCGACAAGGTAGCGCAGTGGTTTCTGGTCAGCGTGCTGCTGGTTGCTGCCGTGGTCGGTGCGATCTGGCTAACCATCGACAGCAGCCGCGCTTTCTGGGTGGTATTGTCGCTGCTGGTCGCCACCTGCCCCTGCGCACTGTCGCTGGCCACCCCCACCGCACTCACCGCCGCCACCGGCAGCCTGCATAAGCTGGGCCTGTTGCTAACCAGTGGTCATGCACTGGAAAGCTTCAAGCACATCGATACCGTGATCTTCGACAAGACCGGCACCCTCACCGAAGGCCGGCTGACGCTGAAACAGGTCGTACCTTTTCCTGGCCAGGACGCCGACCACACCATGGCACTGGCCAGCGCACTGGAAAGCCGCTCCGAGCACCCGATTGCCCGTGCCTTCGGCTTTAGTTCCCTGACTGCCAGCGATGTCATCAGCAGCCCCGGCCTGGGCTTGCAGGGCATGGTAGACGGCCAGTTGCTGCGCATCGGCCGCCCTGATTACGTCTGTGAGCCGGGCGATTATCCGGTACCCCGGGCACCCTCAGAGCAAGGCCAATGGCTGCTGCTGGGCAGTAGTAAAAATGGCCCGCTGGCCTGGTTTGCACTGGACGACCAATTACGCAGCGACGCACCCGACCTGCTGGCTGCCTGTAAGCAGATGGGCTGGAATACCCTGCTGCTGTCCGGCGACAGCTCGCCCATGGTGCAGGAAGTCGCCCGCGAGCTGGGCATCAACGATGCCCGTGGCGGCCTCACCCCTGACGACAAACTGGCGATACTGCAGGGCTTGCACGCCAAAGGGCACCGCGTGCTGATGCTGGGTGACGGCGTCAACGACGTGCCGGTACTGGCCGCGGCCGATATCAGCATTGCCATGGGCAGCGCCACCGATCTGGCCAAAACCAGCGCCGATGCCATTTTGCTGTCCAACCGCCTGAGCAGCCTGGTGGATGCGCTGGGGGTAGCCCGCAAAACCCGCACCATCATTATCGAAAACCTGGCCTGGGCAACCCTGTATAATGGCCTGATTATCCCCTTTGCGGCGCTGGGCTGGGTCACTCCCGGCTGGGCAGCAGTCGGCATGTCCATCAGCTCGCTGCTGGTAGTGGTCAATGCCATGCGTCTGACCCGACTGCCGCAATCCGTTGCCTGAGGAGTCGACACCATGGCTGCACTGTATGTGATGATCCCCGCCGCACTGGTCCTGGTCGCCATTGCCGTACGTATTTTCTTCTGGGCCGTAGACAGCGGCCAGTTTGACGATCTGGACAGCCCGGCCCACAGCATCCTGTTCGACGACACCGAACCCTTTGCCGACAAAAAAATCGCCGAAGACAAGCCGGAGCAGCCTGATGCCTGAACTGCTGCCGTTACTGGTATCGGCCTTTACCCTCGGCTTGCTCGGTGGCGGCCACTGCATAGGTATGTGTGGCGGCGTCATGGGGGCGCTAGGCATGGCCATCCCGTCCGATCAGCAGGCCCGCAAGCTGCATTATCTGGTGCTCTATAACCTGGGCCGCATCCTCAGCTATGCACTGGCCGGCTTTCTGTTTGGCCTTGCCGGCTGGGCAGTGGGGCAAAGCCCGGTGGCCATGGGCATGCGCATTCTGGCCGGCCTGCTGCTGATTGCCATGGGTCTGTATCTGGCCGGCTGGTGGTTCGGCCTGACCCGCCTGGAAAAAATGGGCCAACATGTCTGGCGACCCATTCAAAAACGGGCCAAAGGTCTGATGCCGCTGAAAAAACGCCACCATGCGCTGCTGCTGGGTGCCCTGTGGGGCTGGCTACCCTGCGGCCTGGTATATAGCACACTGATCTGGTCCGCCAGCCAGGGCGATGCCGGCCTCAGCGCCCTGCTGATGTTCTGCTTTGGCTTGGGCACCTGGCCAGTGCTGATTGCTTCCGGCTTTGCCGCCGAGCGCCTCGGCCAGTTTCTGCGTCACAGCAAGGTGCGCGCCGTCGCCGGCCTGCTGGTCATCCTCTATGGCATCTGGACCCTGCCCGGTCCGCACCACCACCTTCTGATGGGCGGCCACTAAACGTCCTGCCGTACGGCAAACCAACACCCGCATCCAGTTCGAAGCATCAGGGCCGTTTGATACAGGTCAAACCCCTTCCGCGGTGCCCTGCCTATACTTTCGCCACACCCGACACGGCACCCGCCCCCTCGAAAAGGATCTCCCATGCACGAAGCCGCGCACTGGATCAGCGACTACAGCAGCCAGCACATCTGTACTGCTGCACAGCTGTGCGAGTATGGCCGCCCTGTCGATAGTGACAGCATCAGCGACTTCGAGCGCTTCCGTGCCCTGCAAAACCTGTCCACCGACAACAGCTGCGGGCTGGCCCTGAGCATACGTCTGCCTGAGCGCCCTGGTCCACACAGCGGAGGCTATACACAGGCCCTGCTCACCGAAGCCAGCCTGATGTACCGCCACCTGCCCGGCAAACTGCGACTGCAACAGCTGCAGGTACAGGGCAATCCCGCCCTGTTAACCCCGGCCCAGCTAAAGCAGCTATTTGACGGACTGCGCAAGCATTTCAGCCTGCCGGCCAACAACTTTGCCTGGTTCGGCATCGAGATCCAGCCCGAGCAGGCCGACTGGTCCATGCTGGGTTCCCTGCGCGACGCCGGTTTCAACCGCATCACACTGCAGGCAGGCCCCGACTGTCTGCGTGCCACCCAGCACCTGTATGAGGCGGCCCGCGCCCTGCAATACAACACCATCAGCATTCGCATCCAGACCCCGGACAGCAATTTGCAGGCGTTATGCCAGGCCATGCGCCTGCAACCCGACCGCATCCTGCTCAACGGCCCCACACCGGCTGCCAGTACCCTGTCACTGCTGCAGGACGCTGGTTATCTGATGGCCAGCCCCAGCTGCTTCGTACTCCCGGACGATGAACTGGCCGAAGCCGCTACCCTGTCCGGGCTGCCCTGCACCCATGATTGCAACCGTCTGGTGCTCGGCCTGGGCAGCGGTGCCTGCAGCCATCTGGGCCGGCTGCACTACTGCAACGATGCACAACCGCAAACCTATATGGACAGCCTTGCCGCCAACCAGCTGCCAGCCGCCAGCGGCCACCGCTGTAGTCTTCCCGCACAGAACCAGCCGGGCGCCGCCAGCCGCATGACATAAATTTCCGGTCGTTTTGGTGTAGCATAGGCGGCCCTTTTCCTCTGTACACACCGGAACCCAGCACGCTCCATGTCCAACACCAATCCTCAGCATACGCCGATGATGGCTCAGTACTGGCAACTTAAAAACCAGCACCCCGACCAGATCATGTTTTACCGCATGGGCGACTTTTACGAGCTGTTTTACGACGACGCCAAAAAGGCCGCCCGCCTGCTCGACATCACCCTGACCAGCCGTGGCCAGTCCGCCGGACAGGCCATTCCCATGGCCGGCATCCCCCACCACTCCGCTGAAGGCTATCTGGCCAAACTGGTCAAGCTCGGCGAGTCGGTGGTGATCTGCGAACAGATCGGTGATCCGGCCACCAGCAAGGGCCCGGTCGAGCGCCAGGTGGTGCGCATTGTCACCCCCGGCACCCTCACCGACGAAGCCCTGCTGGATGAGTACCGGGACAGCCTGATTGCCGCCGTGCTGGGCGATGACACGCTGTTCGGGCTGGCCGTACTCGACATCAGCAGTGGCCGCTTCCAGGTACAGGAAATTAAAGGCTTAACCGCCCTGCAGGCTGAGCTGGGCCGCTTTAATCCCGCCGAATTGCTGGTGCCCGAAGACTGGCCGCTACTGAGCCTGCTACCCCAGCAGCGCAGCCGGCAACAGCGCCCGGTGTGGGAATTCGACATCGACAGCGCCCACAAGGCACTGTGCCAGCAGTTCGGCACCAAAGACCTGCGCGGCTTTGGCTGTGACGGCCTGAGCCTTGCGCTCGGTGCTGCCGGCTGTCTGCTGCAATACGCCAAGGACACCCAGCGTACGGCCCTGCCACACATTCGCGGCCTGAGCCACGAGCAGGCCGGCGATACCGTGGTGCTGGATGCCGCCACCCGCCGCAATCTGGAGCTGGACCAGAACCTGTCCGGCGGCCGCGACAACACCTTGCTGTCAGTACTGGACCGCTGCCAGACCGCCATGGGCACTCGCCTGCTAACCCGCTGGCTGCACCGTCCGCTGCGCCAGCGCGACGTGCTGGAACAACGCCAGGAGGCGATTGCCCGCCTGCTCACCGACTACCAGTTTGAACAGCTGCAACCCCTGCTCAAGCATATCGGCGACACCGAGCGCATCCTGGCCCGGGTGGCGCTGCGCAGCGCCCGCCCCCGCGATCTAGCCCGTCTGCGCGATGCGCTCAACACCCTGCCACAACTGCAACAGGCCCTTCAGCCAGTCGCCGAAGGCCAATTGGCACGGCTGGCCGACGACATCAGCCAGTTTCCGCAACTGGCCGAAACGCTGGAGCGGGCCATTATCGACAACCCGCCCGCGTTGATCCGTGACGGCGGCGTGCTCAAGGCCGGCTACCACCCCGGGCTGGACGAGCTGCTCAATATCAACGAAAACGCCGCCCAGTTTCTGCTGGATCTGGAAATCCGCGAAAAAGAACGCACCGGTCTGGCCAACCTCAAGGTCGGCTACAACCGCGTACACGGCTATTACATCGAGCTGCCCAGCAAGCAGGCCGAACAGGCCCCCATGGACTACATCCGCCGCCAGACCCTCAAGGGCGGCGAGCGCTTTATCACCGCCGAGCTGAAAGAATTTGAAGACAAGGCGCTGTCTGCGAAAAGTCGCGCGCTGGCGCTGGAAAAACAACTGTATGACCAGCTGATCGAACAGCTGATTGCCGAGCTCGGCGCACTGCAACTGAGCGCCATGGCACTGGCCGAGCTGGACGTGCTGGTCAACCTGGCCAGCCGGGCGCTGGATCTGGACCTGTGCCGCCCGCAGTTTGCCGACGAGCCGGCGCTGCATATCGAACAGGGCCGCCATCCGGTGGTCGAGCAGGTACTGACCTCGCCTTTTGTCGCCAACGATGTCGAACTGCATAACGACCGCCGCATGCTGGTGATTACCGGCCCTAACATGGGCGGTAAATCCACCTATATGCGGCAAACGGCGCTGATCGTGCTGCTGG
>CAZVDA010000085.1:0-8790 GCA_964625365.1 uncultured Thiopseudomonas sp.
ACAGGATGTTGGAGGTATCCACCTGCAGGAATTCCTGCTGCGGATGCTTGCGGCCACCCTGCGGCGGAATGGACGCCACGGTACCCTCAATCAGCTTGAGCAACGCCTGCTGCACACCCTCACCCGATACGTCACGGGTAATCGAGGGATTTTCCGACTTGCGGGTGATCTTGTCGATTTCATCCAGGTAGATGATGCCCATCTGGGCCTTTTCGACATCGTAGTCACATTTTTGCAGCAGCTTCTGGATGACGTTTTCCACGTCCTCGCCCACGTAGCCGGCCTCGGTCAGCGTGGTGGCATCGGCAATGGTAAAAGGTACATTCAGCAGACGCGCCAGCGTCTGGGCCAGCAGGGTCTTGCCGGAGCCGGTCGGGCCGATCAGCAGGATGTTGCTCTTGCCCAGCTCGACATCGTCACGCTTGCGCTCGCGGCTGTGCAGACGTTTGTAGTGGTTATAAACGGCAACCGCCAGCACTTTTTTGGCCTTTTCCTGGCCAATCACGTACTGGTCCAGCACCCCGCTGATTTCACGGGGCGTCGGCAGCTTGCTGGAGTTTTCCTCGCCTTCAACTTCCTCGGTATCCTCACGGATGATGTCCAGACAAAGGTCCACACACTCTTCACAGATGAATACCGAAGGGCCGGCAATCAGCTTGCGCACTTCGTGCTGGCTCTTGCCACAGAAAGAGCAATACATCAGCTTGCCCTTGTCTTCGCCTTTTTGCATGTTAGTCATTTAGTTGTCCTGCTTCGTCAACCTGCCAGCGCCGCACCGGATGCAGCGCACTGGCACTGCATCAACGCTTGGTTACCACCTGGTCAATCAGGCCGTATTTGACGGCTTCGTCACCGCTCATGAAGTTGTCGCGGTCGGTATCCCGTGCAATCACGTCAATCGGCTGGCCGGTGTGGTGGGCCAGCACCTGGTTCAACCGCTCGCGGATGTGCAGGATTTCCCGTGCATGAATTTCAATATCCGAGGCCTGGCCACGGAAACCGCCCAGCGGCTGGTGGATCATTACCCGCGAATGCGGCAGGCAGAAACGCTTGCCGGCGGCGCCGCCTGCCAGCAGCAGCGCACCCATGCTGGCCGCCTGGCCAATGCAGGTGGTGGAGACATCCGGCTTGATAAACTGCATGGTGTCGTAGATCGACATGCCGGCAGTCACCGACCCGCCTGGCGAGTTAATGTACAGATGAATGTCCTTGTCGGGGTTTTCAGCCTCAAGGAACAGCAACTGGGCCACTACCAGGTTGGCCATGTGGTCTTCGACCGGCCCGACCAGAAAAATGATGCGTTCTTTAAGCAGGCGCGAATAAATATCGTAGGCACGCTCTCCACGGGATGACTGTTCCACCACCATGGGTACCAGTCCACCAACGGCCTGAATGTCGTTTTGACCGTGCATAAAACTTGAGGCTGTCATGGGCAGCATTGCTCCTGTGTTCGTGTTACCCGGATGGAATTCCGTAGACACACAAGCCAGCGCTAAGGCTGGCTTGTGTCGTGTTACCGGCCTGGGTGCAGGCTATCAGGCTTCTTCGGCTGCCGCGGCCGCAGGCTTGACCGCATCTTCGTAGGCCACCTGCTTGTCGGCCACCTTGGCCCGGGCCAGAACGGCCTCAACAACCTGCTCTTCCAGCACCAGCGCACGCACGTCTTCCAGCTGACGCTCGTTTTTGTAGTACCAGTCGATGACTTGCTGTGGCTCCTGGTAGGCAGAGGCCATTTCTTCGACGGAGTTGCGTACGCGGTCTTCGTCAACCTTGATATCCAGTTGCTCGACCAGCTGGGCAATCAGCAGGCCCAGGCTCACACGGCGTTTGGCTTGCTCGGCAAACATGTCGGCTGGCAGTTGTTCGGCTTTCATCTGGCCACCAAACTGCTGTACCGCCTGCGAGCGCAGACGCCAGTTTTCGTTCTCGATCAGCGCCTTGGGCACTTCGATCTCGTTTTGAGCCAGCAGGCCGTCCATTACCTGGGCTTTCAGCTTGCCGGTCAGCGCCTGTTTCAGCTCGCGCTCCATGTTTTTGCGCACTTCGGTACGGAAGCCTTCCAGGCCGCCTTCGCTCATGCCGAACAGGGTAAAGAACTGCTCGTCCAGCTCGGGCATGGCAGGCTCTTCAACCGCATTGATCTTGACGGTGAACTCGGCCTGTTTGCCGGCCAGTTCCGCGTTTTGATAGTTTTCGGGGAAGGTCGGCGTAATAACGCGCTCTTCACCGGCAGTGGCGCCTTCCAGGGCTTCTTCAAAGCCTGGAATCATGTTGCCGGAACCCAGGATGACCGGCACGCCATTGGCGCTGCCACCGGCAAATACTTCACCGTCGATGCGGCCGACAAAGTCGATGTTGACCTGGTCGTCCTTGGCGGCAGCACGCTCAACCTTGACGTAGCGGGTATTCTGCTTGCGCAGGATGTCCAGCATGCCGTCAATGTCGCTGTCGGCAACTTCAGCCTGCAGGCGCTCGATTTCGATGTTTTCCAGACCGGTCACTTCAAACTCCGGATACACCTCGAAAGTGGCGATGTATTCCAGATCCTTGCCCTTTTCAAACACCTTGGGCTCGATGGCAGGCTGGCCGGCCGGATTGAGTTTTTCAGCGACTACGGCTTCGTAGAAAGAAGTCTGGATCACTTCACCCAGAACGTCCTGGCGGGCGTCGGCTTCATAACGCTGGCGAATGATGTTCATGGGCACCTTGCCCGGACGGAAGCCCGGCACCTTGGCCTGGCGCGCGGTGCGCTGCAGGCGCTTGGTCACTTCGGCCTCGACGCGGTCGGCAGGCACGCCGACAGTCATACGACGCTCAAGGGCAGAGGTGTTTTCTACTGAAACTTGCATGGATAATCCTCGTTGAAAAGACACGGCCAGACAGACCGACCCTAGAATCAAAGGGGGGCATTCTATTCGTGTTGGCCAGAAATATCCATCCTGCCGGCACAGTTTTTATCCTTACAGCAAGCCCTCAATGGGCAGCCACGACAAAAAACGCACACTGGCCCGCCGCCACAAACCGCTGTGGGGTTCGTGCAAAAAAACCTGCAGCCGGTCATTGCCGCGCAACGTCCAGCGCAAGCGCCCCTGTTGCGTCAGGTCCAGCCGGAATGCCTGGCCGGGTATTTCCTCGTCAAAGGCCAGGCGAATGCGCCGCGCCAGCGCCGGACTGTCTATAACGAAACCCAGCTCGGTATTCAGGTGCGCGGAGCGCGGATCAAAGTTGAACGAACCGACAAACACATACTGGCTGTCCACCGAAAATGTCTTGGCATGCAGGCTGGAGCCGGAGCTGCCAAGAATGCGCCCCTTGCGCCGCCCTGCTGCCGGCTTGCGCGGCCGCACATGGTTCAGCTCGTACAGCTCGACACCCGCACGCAACAGGGCCGCACGCCTGCGCGCATACCCGGCATGCACAAAGGCCACATCGGTGGCCGCCAGCGAATTGGTCAGCACCCGCACCTCAACCCCGTTGCGCACCAGCCAGGCAAAGGCGTCCACACCGGCAGCCGTTGGCACAAAGTAAGGCGATATCAGCTCCACGTCCTGCTGCGGATTGCCGATGATCTCCTGCAGCTGCTCAACCAGCAGGCTTTTGGCCTGATGCTTCTGCCACACCTTGGCCGGCGCATCACTGACCATGCGCACGGGCGCCCATTCAAATTCCAGCTCGCCGGACAGCAAACCCGCCAGCAAGTCACTTTCACGCAGGGACTCCAGATAATCCTGCGCCGCCTGGCTGCGGGCAATCTGGCTGGCCATGCCGGCCAGCGCCGACAGTGAAACCCGCCCTTGCCGGGAACCGGCCACTTCCTGCAGCGGGTACGCGGCCTGGCTGTTCCAGTAGGTGTCAAAATCTTTCGATACCTCGGGGACCACGGCCCCGACCGTCAGCACGTCCAGATCGGCAAACAGGATGTCATCCGAAGCGCCAAAGTATTTGTCGCCAATGTTGCGCCCGCCAATGATGGTCGCCACGCCATCCACCGTCATGCTTTTGTTGTGCATGCGCCGGTTGACCCGCGCAAACTCAGTGACAAAATTCAGCCAGCGTACCCTGCGGATTACAAAAGGATTGAACAGGCGTACTTCTATGTTCGGGTGTGCATGTAACGCATGCAGGTAGGCGTCCAGCCCGGCGGTATTATTGTCATCCAGCAGCAGGCGCACGCGAACGCCACGGTCTGCCGCCTCGTGCAGAGCCTCCAGCAGCATCAGGCCGGTCATGTCGGCACGCCAGATGTAATACTGCACGTCGAGGGTGCGCTCGGCATGGCGTGCCATCAACATGCGCGCCGCAAAGGCATCATCGGCCTCAACCAGCGGATGGATGCCGCTATGCGCTGGATCACGGCCACGCTGCAAGTTATGCAGGGCACGCGCAATGGACGTTTGCGCGGCCTGCTCCGGAGCAATGGCAGCCACATGCGGGCGTTCGCCAGGCAGGGGCAGGCCGACGCAACCGGCCAGCCCGAACAAACACATCAACAATACCCCCGATAACCTGAACGCCAAAACGCCCCCTAGCTGACAACAAATTTGTGTTAAATCAATCAACACCGGTTATTTTACCGATTTCACAGCCAGTTGGGCTATTCTTGCGTCCTCTTGAAGGCAGGCACAACCTGCCCGTCAGCCGTTTGCCGTTTAGCCGCACGAGGTGAGTGACCCATGGAGCAGATACCCAATTTTGACCGCAGCCTGGTAGAAAAATACGACCGTCCGGGACCGCGTTATACCTCCTACCCCACCGCTCCGCAGTTTCACACCCTGTTTGTCGAAGACAACTATCGCGCTGCGGCAGCACGCAGTAACCAGGCACCGGCCAAGCCCATTTCACTGTACATTCACATCCCTTTCTGCAAAAGCCTGTGCTACTACTGCGCCTGCAACAAGATCATCACCCAGAAAACGAGCCGCGCGGTCGAGTATCTGGACTACCTCAAGCAGGAAATCCGTCTGCAGGGCGCACTGTTTGACCGCTCGCGCCAGGTAACCCAGCTACACTTCGGTGGCGGTACCCCTACCTATCTGACCGGCGAACAGCTGACCGGCCTGATGCACTGCCTGGGCGAAGCCTTCAATCTGGACGACAGCGACAACCGCCAGTTTTCCATGGAAGTGGACCCCCGCACCATCTCGCCGGAGCAGCTGGGCCACCTGCGTTCACTGGGCTTCAACCGCCTGAGCTTTGGCGTACAGGACTTCGATCCCGACGTGCAGGCTGCCGTCAACCGTATCCAGAGCGACGAACAGGTCGGCAGCCTGATCAGCGCCGCCCGCGATTACGGTTTCCGTGCCACCAGCGTTGACCTGATCTACGGCCTGCCGCTGCAAACCCGCGACAGTTTCAACACCACCCTGGACAAGATCATTGCGCTGCGCCCCGACCGCATTTCCGCCTACAGCTACGCGCACCTGCCGCAACTGGTACGCGCCCAGCGCCTGATCCGCCCCGAGCACATGCCACCGCCCGAACGCAAGCTGGAACTGCTGGAGCTGACCATCCAGCGCCTGTGCAGCGCGGGTTACGTCTATATCGGCATGGACCACTTTGCCCTGCCCGACGACGAACTGGTCATTGCCCGCAACGAAGGCAGCCTGCAGCGCAACTTTCAGGGCTATTCCACCCATGCCGATTGCGACATCATCGGCCTGGGCTCATCGTCCATCGGCAAGATTGCCGACAGCTACAGCCAGAACGTCAAGGAGCTTTCGCAGTATTACAGCATGCTGCGCGAAGGCCGGCTACCGCTGCACCGTGGTTACGAACTCAACGACGACGACCGCATCCGCCGCGATGTGATCAGCGCCCTGATGTGCCACGAAAAGATACAGATTCCCGCCATTGAACAGGCCCACGGCATTGCTTTTAAAGAGTATTTTGCCGATGCGCTGGCACAGCTGGCCGAGCCGGTAGCCGACGGTCTGGTCGAAATCACCCCGGCCGAAATTCGCCTGCTGCCCCAGGGCAAGCTGATGATGCGCAATGTGGCCATGGCCTTTGACGCCTACCTGGGCGACCGGCAAAAAGGCAGTTTTTCGCGCACGGTGTAAAGCCCGCCCATAAAAAAACCTGCAGCTGCAGGTTTTTTTATGGATTCAATTCACCCCTTGCAGCGCGCCAGCAGAAAAATCATTCTCGCCACCGCCTCACGCTGTTCCTGCGTCAGACACAGGTAGGTCTGAAACACCTCATGGTCCGCATCACTGAAACGGTAGCGGCTTTCAGCTTCCTCGGTCCCTCCCTGCAGCGCCGCCATAAAGGGATCAACACCCAGCCCCAGCCAGCCCGCCAGCAACTGCAGTTTGTCAGCCGTAGGCAGGGTTTCGCCCTGCAGCCAGCGCCGCACGCCATGGTAAGTCACCGGCTCCCCCTGATAACGCAGATTGAACTGCCGCTCCAGCACCGAAGCTCGGGGTTCATAGCCCATGCGCTCCATCGCTCTGGCCAGTTCCTGTGCAAAAACCTGTCGTATGTTCTTCATGCGAGCACAGTAATGTAATCGGCCGCCGGACAATGTAACCGAATTTGCTTGTGATCAACTTTTACGTGACTTAAAGTTACGCGCCTAATCGTCCGGCTGGCAAACCAGCCGGACGGACGACTACACAGGTACACCCAGGACAAGGAGAAAGGAATGCTGGTTCTGACCCGACACAGCGGTGAAAACATCCGCATCGGCAACAACATCACCCTGCGCGTTATCAAATGCCAGAACGGCCAGGTACGCCTCGGGGTTGACGCCCCGGCCGACATCGTCGTGCACCGTGAAGAAGTCCACCAACGCATACAGGCAGAACGCCGCGAAAAAAACCGGCCCGGCTGACCGTACGCAACTACCAGATGCCGGCCCCGGGGGCCGGCATTTTGCGTTTAACCCCACCGATCCAGACACATACCCTACTCGACAGGGCTGCAAACAGGTAAGCTATGCCATCATTTTTAGGGGCATGGCGCTTGCCACACCATAATGCCCGGCAGCTTTTATGGAGTGAATTGTGCGTACAGGTTTTATTTCTCTTGTGGCCGGCTGCCTGCTGGCCGCCACGGCGCAACCGGCACTGGCCGACGGCCGCCTTCAATTACAGCGCACCCTATACCAGAAGGCCAAGACCGAACTGGAAGCCGGACGGCGCGACACCTGGCTCAACAACCAGGCCGCACTCAAGGACTATCCGCTGGCATCCTATCTGGCCTATGACGAGCTGACCCTGCGCCTGCGCACCGCCAGCGATGCCGAGGTTGAACAGTTTCTGGAACACAACGCCGACCTGCCGCAACTGCGCTGGCTCAAGCTGCGCTGGCTGCGCCTGCTGGCCGAACGCGATCAATGGCCGCTGTTCTACCGCAACTACCAGCCCTCCCTCAACTTTGCCGAACTGGACTGCCTGAGCGCCCGCGGCCAGCTGGCTACCGGCAAACGGGCCGAAGCCTTTGCTGCCGCCGAAAAACTCTGGCTCACCAGCCAGTCACAGCCCAATGCCTGCGACCCGCTGTTCTCAAGCTGGAAAGACGCCGGCCTGCGCACCCAGGACATGGTATGGGCACGGCTGTTTCTGGCCGTGGATGCACGCAACCAGGGGCTGGCCCAGTACCTGGCCCGCGAATACATCCGCCCGGACGCTGCCCAGCGCCTGATTGACGTTGCCGCCAAACCTGAAAAGCTGCAACAAACCGGCACCTTCGCGCACGACACCACAGAAAACCGCGCCATTGTCAGCCTGGGCCTGCGCCGCCTGATGCGTATCGACAGCGAGCTGACCCTGAAACTGCTTAACCACTACAAAACCCGGCTGGCATTTACTGGCGAGCAAAAACGCATGCTGGCCCGCGACATCGGCACCCTGCTGGCCAAACGCTTTGACGCCCGCGGTCTGGCCGTAATGGCCGAGTTTGACCCGCAGGTACAGGAACCGCTGGTTGGTGAATGGCATGCCCGTCTGCTGCTGCGCCTGGGCCGCTGGGACGAAGCCCGCAACCTGATCAACAAGCTGCCCGAAGAAACCGCCAGCACCCTGCGCTGGCAATACTGGCAGGCACGCAGCACCGAGTTTGCCGAACCGGACAACAAGGCACCCAAAGAGCAATACACCAAACTGGCCAGCGAGCGCGATTTTTATGCCTACATGGCCGCCGACCACAGCCAGCAGCCCTATCAGCTCAACCACAAACCGGTGCCGGTCGATGCCGCCCTGCTGGAGCGCGTGCGCAAAAGCCCGCTGATCCTGCGTGCACTGGAGTTTCACGCCCTGGGTGATACAGTTGCCGCCCAACGCGAATGGCAACATGCCAGTCAGGTATTCAGCCACGAAGAGCAACTGGCGCAGGCCCGTATTGCCTATGAAATGAACTGGTTCAACCCTGCCATCCGCAATCTGGGCCAGGCCAGGTACTGGGACGACCTCGAAATTCGCTTCCCCATGGCCTACCGCGAGGGGCTGGTGCGCGAAGCCAGGACCCAGGGCCTGCACTCCAGCTGGGTCTACGCCATTACCCGCCAGGAAAGTGCCTTCATGCCAACCATCCGCTCCCATGCCGGCGCCATGGGCCTGATGCAGTTGATGCCTGCCACCGCCAGCGAAACCGCGCGCCGCTACAATATTCCGCTGGCCTCGCCACAGGCCGCGCTGGACCCCGACACCAACATCAAGCTGGGTACCGCCTACCTCAACCACGTCATGCAACAGTTCAAGGGTAACCGCATTCTGGCCTCGGCCGCCTACAACGCAGGCCCTGGCCGGGTACGCCAGTGGCTCAAGGATGCCAGCCACCTGCCCTATGACG
>CAZVDA010000086.1:0-8774 GCA_964625365.1 uncultured Thiopseudomonas sp.
GCCAAGGCCCTGCGCAAGCTGCGCCACCCGTCCCGCTCCGAGCATCTGCGCTCCTTCCTGGACGAGTGATTTGACCCACCTTAAAAAAGCCCCGCATCACGCGGGGCTTTTTGTTACCTCCATACACAAATATTCTGAAACACATACCACCTTCGTATGATGAGAAAAAATTGACTTAGCCTGGCAAGCACTGCAGCATAGCGGAAATTTTTTGTACCCATAGAGTACAGGCAAGCCTCATTCAAGCCCTATGTCAACATAACTGACTGATTTAACGGCCCTTTCGAGACTTCCACCCCTTACGGCCCAGGCCGCCCTCATAACAAAAACAATAAATATTAATAAGTGACTTGCCTCCGCAGCCCCGGCTACGGGGGCTAAGTGTGTGTTTCAAATAACTACAAGCTGAAGCCATGAACGATACGACAAGTAACAGCTATAAAGAGCTACACCGCCCCAGCAGCGAGTTTGCCCGCCGCCAGGACTACCTGGACTACGAACTCTCGATCATGAACCCCAGGCGCTGGCGGCCCAACCTGCCTTTCCGCGATTACCGTTTCGAATTTGAAGACTGGGTGCCCGCCATCGCTGCCACCATCGGCAAAATCGTCATGGTGGCTGCGGTAGTCGGTGCCTTTGCCGGCCCGCTGGGCCTGCCGGACAGCTTCGTTATCGAAAACGCCCGCTATGAAATGATCATTGCCGCGGTGCTGTTCGTCATCCTGTTCTCCGGTTTCCTCAACCCGCGTGCCAACCTGGCCGGTACCCACGGCCCGTTGATCCCGCTTATTCCGCTAATTGTTGCTTCCGGCGGTCACCCCATGGCCCTGGGCATCATGATTGGCGCGCTCGGCCTGATGCTGGGACTGTTCAGGGGCGGGAGCCTGCTGGCCCGCCTGACCAGTGACGGAGTCGCCGGAGGGTTATTGCTTTACCTTGGTTTTATCGGTGTAACCTCTCAAATCAAGTCGCTCTACAGCTGGGCCGAAGGCTTTGACATGGCCTACATTGCCTTTATCGTTGTACTGGCCAACGTCATTATGTACGCCTATCTCGAGCACCTGGGCAAAAAATGGCTAGCCATTCCGCTCGGCTGCCTGCTGGCCGGCATTATTGCGTTAGCCATGGGTGCTCCCTTCCAGTTTTCCACCGAGCCTGGCCTGCCCAATATGAATCCGGCTTACTGGTGGGGCGCAGATACTGGCTGGACACTTGGCTTGCCCGGAGTTGGTGAGTTCATGGCGGTGCTGCCCTTTGCCGTTCTTGCGGTTGCCATGTGGTCACCCGATTTCCTTGGCCATCGCATCTTCCAGAAGATCAACTACCCGCAAACCGCCAAAAAAGTGCTGATGGAGATTGACGACACCATGGTGATCGCCTCCGGTCGCCAGGTTGTCGGCACCTTGCTGGGTGGCGGCAACCTCGCTTCATCCTGGGGTACTTATATGGTTCCTGCCGCCATTGCCCGCCGCCCCATTCCAGCCGGTGCCGTACTAACCGGCGTGCTGTGCATTGCCGCCGCCGTGATTGGTTATCCGATGGACCTGGCTGTGTGGCCACCCGTGCTCAGCATCGCGCTGATTGTCGGCGTATACATCCCGCTGCTGGAAGCCGGCATGCAGATGACCCGCGAAGGTAAAACCTCACAGTCCGCCGCCATCGTGGTGTTTGGCTCGGCGCTGGTCAACCCTGTGTTCGGCTGGTCGCTGACCATGCTGCTCGACAACATGGGCATCATTGGCGACAAAAAGCGCAGCCAGGAACTGAGCCGTACCGACCGCTGGGGCATTCCTGCCATCACGTTCGGCATTCTGGTAACCGTCATGGCACTGATCGGCATGCTGCCGGGCGTGCCCGCCGTACTGGAATCGTTCCGTACCCTGCAATAAGCCCGGGCCTGCCGGCTCGCTGGCAGGTTTCCATTTTCGACAGTTGCGTCCTGCCTTTGTGCGGGTATAATTGCCACCCTGATTTGGGCCTATAGCTCAGTTGGTTAGAGCAGGGGACTCATAATCCCTTGGTCCACGGTTCAAGTCCGTGTGGGCCCACCAAACAAATCAAGCAGTTAAGCCAGCCGTAACAGGCTGGCTTTTTTGTTTTCAGCGTGTGCGTACGCATCGGGGAAGCAAATTGATAAAATTTGGCCCTGTTATGCCTTACGGGGCCAAAAACAAAACAAGCCCCGCTTGACCCTCCGCAACAGCATCGGCATGCTTGACGGCATTTTCCAACCACCACACGAGATCACCCATGAAACTGGAAACCCTTGCCATCCACGCCGGCTACAAATCCGACCCCACCACCAAATCCGCCGCAGTCCCCATTTATCAAACCACGTCCTACACCTTTGATGACACCCAGCACGGTGCCGACCTGTTCGATCTCAAGGTGCCGGGCAACATCTACACCCGCATCATGAACCCGACCAACGATGTGCTGGAGCAGCGCATCGCGGCGCTGGAAGGTGGCGTGGCAGCACTGGCGGTAGCCTCCGGCATGGCGGCGATCACCATGAGCATCCAGGCGATTGCCGAGGTAGGCGACAACATTGTGTCCGTGTCCAAGCTGTATGGCGGCACCTACAACCTGTTTGCCCACACGCTGCCGCGTCAGGGCATTGAAGTGCGCTTTGCCGAGCATGACGACATTGCCGCGCTGGAAGCCCTGATTGACGACAAAACCAAGGCCGTATTCTGCGAAACCATCGGCAACCCGTCCTGTGCGCTGGTGGACATCGAAGCGCTGGCCGCTGCCGCTCACCGCCATGGCGTACCGCTGATTGTGGACAACACCGTGCCATCGCCGGCGCTGTGTCGCCCGATTGAGCATGGTGCCGATATCGTGGTACATGCCCTGACCAAATACATCGGCGGCCACGGCACTACCATCGCTGGTGCGATTGTTGATTCCGGCAAATTCCCCTGGGCAGAAAACAAGGAACGCTTCCCGCTGCTCAATACCCCCGATGTGTCCTACCACGGCGTGGTGTACACCGAAGCCTTTGGTCCTGCCGCCTTTATTGGCCGTTGCCGCGTAGTACCGCTGCGCAATATGGGCGCGGCGCTGTCGCCGTTTAACGCCTTCCAGATTATGCAGGGCATGGAAACCCTGTCGCTGCGCATGGAACGCCACTGCGAAAACGCACAAAAGGTCGCCGAATACCTCAAGGCGCATCCGATGGTCGAGTGGGTCAACTACGCCGGCCTGCCGGATCACCCGGAACACGCACTGGCGCAGAAATACTACGGCGGCAAGCCATCGGCGATTCTCAGCTTCGGTATCAAGGGTGGGCAGGCCGCCGGTGCCAAATTCATTGATGCGCTGCAAATGATCTACCGTCTGGTCAATATCGGTGATGCCAAGTCTCTGGCCTGTCACCCGGCCAGCACCACCCACCGCCAGCTATCGGTGGAAGAAGCCGCCAAGGCTGGTGTATCGCAGGATCTGGTGCGCCTGTCGATTGGTATCGAGCATATCGACGACATTCTGGCCGATCTGGCGCAGGCGCTGGACAAGGCACAACAGGCCTGACGCCCCACGGCCCGGCCTGTGCCGGGCCGTTTTGTAACGCAAGGAAACCCTATGCAACACATCATGGTGGCCCACGATCTCAGCGTGCAGGCAGAAACGGCCCTGCACCGTGCAGTACAACTGGCGCGCCAGCACGGTGCCCGTCTGACCGTGCTGCACGTTCAGGAAGACCATCTGCCCAAACCTGTGCTGGAGCACAACCGTGAAACAGCCCGCCGGTTGCTCGATGAACAACTGGCCCGCCTGCAGGCCGAAGCCGAATTGGTGGTCGCTACCGGCAGGCCCGCACAAACACTGGTGGCACAGCAAAAAGCCCGCAGCGTAGATTTGCTGGTCATGGGTGACCACCACCAGGAATCTCCGCTGTATTTTTCCGGCACCACGCTGGAGCGGGTGCTGCAACATAGCACTGCAGCCGTCCTGCTGGCGGTAGACACGCAGGTTTCACCCTATCAGCTGGCACTGGTGCCGCTGGATTTCTCGCGCTGCGCCTGCAACGCTTTGCACCGTACCCGCGCCCTGCTGGCCGACGACGCCCGCATCCACGCCGTCCATGTGCTGGAAAAAGCGCAGGTTCACGGCTGCAGTGACGACGAACGGGAATGGCAGGCGCAACTGCTGGACCAGCTGGTAGCCGACGAGCAGGCACACATGCCGGCACAGGGCGCATCCATCAGCCACGCGCTGCTGCATGGCGAGCTGCATGGCTGTCTGGCCGCCAGCATTGACCAGCTGCAGCCGCAACTGCTGGCGCTGGGCAAGCATGGCCGCGGTGAAATGGCCGATGCGCTGCTGGGCAGCCTGGCCCGCTACTTTCTGGAAAACCCGCCCTGTGACCTGCTGCTGACCCGCTAAACCACCGGCGTTACAGCACGGACTGTTTTCAACTGCAATGCTGATAGACTATTGCGCTTTCTGCAGGCGCGGTTATCCTAGTCAAAATTTTTCACGAGGCGCTCCCCACTCTTGGACAGCACGACACAGATTCACCGTTTTTCACTGGACGGCTTTGAAGCCGCCCGCTTTGCCAACATGTGCGGCCAGTATGACGAGCACCTGCGCCAGATCGAGCGCCAGATGCAGATCAGCATCCGCAACCGCGGTGAGCAATTCGAGCTGCTGGGCGAAGACGACAACACCCGCCGGGCCGAGCACTTTCTGCGCAACCTCTATCGCGAAGCCAAACAGCGCGACCTGGGCCCCGACGACGTGCACCTGCTGCTGCAGGAAGCCGCCATGCAACAGCCCGACCATACGCCCTACGTCACCGAAGCCGCCGGCAACGGCGTCATACTGCGCACCCGCAAAAAAACCATCCGCCCCCGTGGCCGCAACCAGCAGGGTTACGTGCGCTCTATCCAGCAGCACGACATCAACTTTGGTGTGGGCCCGGCCGGCACCGGCAAAACCTATCTGGCGGTGGCCTGTGCGGTAGACGCGCTGGAGCGCGGCACCATCGAGCGCATCCTGCTGGTGCGCCCTGCAGTGGAAGCAGGTGAAAAGCTGGGCTTTTTGCCCGGCGACCTGAGCCAGAAAATCGACCCCTACCTGCGCCCGCTGTACGACGCCCTCTACGAAATGCTGGGCAACGAATACGTCAACCGCCTGATCGAGCGTCAGATTATCGAAGTGGCACCGCTGGCCTACATGCGCGGACGCACGCTGAACAACAGCTTCATCATTCTGGATGAAAGCCAGAACACCACCAAAGCCCAGATGAAGATGTTCCTGACCCGTATCGGCTTTGGCTCCACTGCGGTAATTACCGGCGACATCACCCAGATCGACCTGCCACGCGGCAGCCAGTCCGGCCTCAAGCATGTACTGCGGGTATTGCGTGACGTGGAGGGACTGGGCTTTACCTTCTTTGATTCACGGGACGTGGTACGCCATCCGCTGGTGCAACTGATTGTCGAAGCCTATGACGCCTACGAAGAGCAGGAGCAGCAACCGGAGAACGCCGATGAGGCTTGAACTGGACCTGCAACTGGCCAGCGAGGCTGACGGCCTGCCTGCGCACGCCGACTTTGAACTCTGGTGCAGCACCGCCCTGGCACAGCGCGACAGCGATACCGAACTGACCATCCGCCTTGTCGATGAAGACGAAGGCCGCCAGCTCAATCTGGACTGGCGCGGCAAGGATTACGCCACCAACGTGCTGTCGTTCGAGGCCGACATTCCGCCGGGCCTGCTCGACATCCCGCTGCTGGGCGATCTGGTGATCTGCGCGCCCGTGGTAGCCCGCGAAGCCGCCGAACAGGGCAAAAGCCTGCAGGCCCACTGGGCGCACCTGGTCATCCACGGCTGCCTGCACCTGCAGGGCTACGACCACATTGAAGACGACGAAGCCGAAGCCATGGAAGCCCTGGAGCGCCAGCTGCTGGCCCGACTCGGCTATCCCGACCCCTATGCTGAACACTGACCACACGGAACCACACCAACCATGAGCGAAGATCATTCGAGTAGCGGGCACAAGTCCTGGCTGGACAAGCTCGCACAAGCCTTCAACCAGGAACCCAAGACCCGCCAGGAACTCTTTGCCCTGTTGCGCGAGGCCAACCGCAACAACCTGCTGGATGACGATGCACTGGGCATTGTCGAAGGCGCAATGGAAATTGACGAACTCAAGGTGCGCGACATCATGATCCCGCGCTCGCAGATGATTTTTATCCAGGCCGACCAGAGCCCGGAAGAGTTTCTGCCCGCCATCATGGAGGCCGCCCATTCGCGCTATCCGGTGATCGGTGAAAACAGCGACGAAGTGCTGGGCATCCTGCTGGCCAAAGACCTGCTGCCACTGATCCTGAACCGTCCCGACGACTTCAGCCTGCGCCAGCTGCTGCGCCCCTGCATCTTTGTACCCGAGTCCAAGCGCCTCAACGTGCTGCTCAAGGAGTTTCGTGCCAACCACAACCACATGGCCATCGTGATTGACGAATACGGCGGCGTGGACGGACTGGTCACCATCGAGGACGTACTGGAACAGATTGTCGGCGATATCGAGGACGAGCACGACATTGACGACGACAACTTCATCCGCCGCCTGCCGACCGGTGATTTTCTGGTCAAGGCCCTGACGCCGGTTGAAGACTTCAACGAATTTTTCAAAAGCGGTTTTTCCGAAGACGACTACGACACCATTGGCGGTGTAGTAATGAGCGCCTTCGGCCACCTGCCCAAGCGCAACGAAACCATCGAGCTGGAGCAATGGCGTTTTCGCGTGGTCAATAGCGACAGCCGCCGCCTGCACCTGCTCAGGGTCAGCCAGACCCGCTGATCCAGCCCCGTCACATGCGCCCACACGCCCGACCGTGTGTGGCTGCACGGATAACACGGCGCAACCTTGCCCGGGCATGCTGAAGGCACCACCGGGCAAATCCCGTGCTGTGCACCAGGACAGCACCACACACCCGGTTCCCCCCGCTTTGTAATTGGCCCAAGGATTTTCACTCGTGCCCTCCATACTCCACACGCGCTGGCTGCGCTGCCTGCTAGCCCTGGGCTGCGGCCCGCTGATCACCCTGTCACTGGCCCCCTTCAACCTGTGGCTGCTCGCGCCGCTGGCCTGCGCCCTGCTCTACTGGCTGCTGCAACAGGACAGCACACCGCGCCAGGGGCTGCTGACCGGCTGGCTGTTCGGCTTTGGCCTGTTTGCCTCCGGTACCAGCTGGGTATATGTCAGCATCCATGATTACGGCTCGGCCCCGCCCGTACTGGCCGGCCTGCTCACCCTGCTGTTTGTAGCGGGGCTGGCACTGTTTCAGGCGCTACATGGCTGGCTCTGGGTACGCTTTTTACGCGGCACGGGCCGCCAGCTGTGGGAAGCCCCCGCGTTTGCCGCCTTCTGGGTAGCCAGCGACGCCTTTCGCGGCTGGTTTCTGACCGGTTTCCCCTGGCTGTATGCCGGTTACAGCCAGCTGGACGGCCCGCTGGCCGGTCTGGCACCGCTGGGCGGCGTCTGGCTGGCCAGCTTTGTGCTGGCCCTGAGCGGGCCGTTGCTGCTGCAGCTGGGCTATTGCCGTGCGCAGCGCTTGCAGCGCGCCGCGTTGCTGGCTGCAATCTGGGCCGGCAGCCTGTTGCTGCATCACCAGTCCTGGACCGAACCGTCCGGCCAGCCGTTATCCGTTGCCGTGTTTCAGGGCAATATCGAGCAAAACATGAAATGGGACCCGGACCAGATCGGTGCCCAGCTGGACCTGTACCGGGAGCTGACCCTATCCGCTCCGCCCGCCGACCTGCTGGTCTGGCCGGAAACCGCCGTGCCGCTGTTTCGCGACAACGCGGCCCGCTGGCTGGACTTCATGCACGAGCGCGCACAGGAGCGCGGCAGCGCACTGCTGACCGGCGTTCCGGTGCGCCACACGCTGAACGATGGCCAGCGCCGCTATTACAACGGCGTCACCGTGCTGGGCGAAGGCTCCGGTGAATATCTGAAACAAAAGCTGGTGCCCTTTGGCGAATACGTTCCCCTGCAGGACTGGCTGCGCGGACTGATCGAATTCTTCAACCTGCCCATGTCCGACTTTGCCCGAGGCCCCGCCGGCCAGCCGCCCCTGCAGGCGCACGGCTATCAGGTGGCACCCTATATTTGTTACGAAGTGGTGTACCCGGAATTTGCCCGCGAACTGGCCGCCCGCAGCGACATCCTGCTGACCATCAGCAACGACAGCTGGTTTGGCCGCTCCATCGGCCCGCTGCAACACCTGCAAATGGCACAAATGCGTGCGCTGGAGGCTGGCCGCTGGATGATTCGCGGCACCAACAACGGCATCAGCGTGCTGATTGACCCCTTCGGACAGATAACCGCCGACATTCCACAATTTGAACAGGCCGTTCTGCACGGCCAGGTGACGCCCATGCAGGGCCTGACCCCCTACCTGCGCTTCGGCCCCTGGCCACTGGCCATCCTGTGTAGCCTGATCCTGGCACTTGCCCTGTACCAGCGCAGGACCTGACACCAGCACTCCATCACCCCGGAACACACAACCATCAGCCTTGCAGCCGCAGCCTCACCTGCCAAAGCACTACCGTCATCTACGAAAACAGCGCCGTCACCCTGTACGAAGTCGCAGGGCCCAGTAGTTGGCAAACATGGATCCTGCGACTTCGCTGCGCTACGCGCAGGATGACGGAGAGAGCACAAGTGCCTGCATAACCTTCAACCAACACGAGACAGCAGCCCGGCACAGCCGGGCCACCCCCTCCACCAACGGCACGGTGTATCCGCAGGCAGGGCGAGGCCG
>CAZVDA010000087.1:0-8761 GCA_964625365.1 uncultured Thiopseudomonas sp.
CTTCGATGTTGAGCAGGGTTTTCTGCAGCAATACCAGCTGCGGCTGCACTTCCATGTTGAAGCGGCGGGCGGTCTGGAACAGGCGCAACAGCAGCATGCCGAAGGAAATGTCTTTCAGCGGCTTTTCAAAAATCGGCTCGCACACGGTGCGGATGGCGGCTTCCAGCTCGTTGACCCGGGTGCTGGCCGGTACCCAGCCGGAGTCGATATGCAGCTGCGCCACCTTGCGGTAGTCACGCTGGAAAAACGCCAGCAGGTTGCGCGCCAGATAGTCCTGGTCCTCGCTGGTCAGGCTGCCGACAATGCCGCAGTCGATGGCGATGTATTGCGGGTCCCAGGGCGTTTTGGTGCTGATGAAAATATTGCCGGGGTGCATGTCGGCATGGAAAAAGCTGTCGCGAAACACCTGGGTGAAAAAGGTTTCCACGCCACGTTCGGCCAGCAGTTTCAGGTCGGTGCGCTGGTCGATCAGTGCCTCCATGTCGGTGACCGGGATGCCGTAGATGCGCTCCATCACCAGCACCTTGCCACGGCACAGCGGCCAGTGGATTTTCGGCACATACATCAGCGGCGAGTCGGTAAAGTTGCGCCCCAGCTGGCTGGCGTTGGCGGCTTCGCGCAGCAGGTCCAGCTCGTCGTAGATGGTTTTTTCGTAATCGCTGACCACTTCAACCAGGCGCAGGCGGCGGGCATCGGCGGATACCGCTTCGGCGCTGCGGGCCAGCAGGTACAGCCAGGCAATGTCCTGGCGAATGACCGGCTTGAGGTTGGGGCGGATCACCTTGACCACCACGTCCTCGCCGGTTTTCAGGCGGGCGGCGTGTACCTGGGCAATTGAGGCGGAGGCCAGTGGTTGCTCGTCAAACCAGCTAAAGAACTGCTCGACCGGGCCGCCCAGCTCGGATTCGATGCGCTTGCGGGCTTCGGCGGGCGAGAACGGCGGTACCCGGTCCTGCAGGTGGGCCAGTTCGTCGGCCATATCCGGGTGCAACAGGTCACGGCGGGTGGACAGAATCTGGCCAAACTTGATGAATACCGGCCCCAGTTCTTCCAGTGACAGACGGATGGCTTCGCCGGCGGGTCGCTTGGTCATGTCCTTGCGCAGCCAGCGCCAGGGTAGCAGCCGTTGCCAGATGGCCAGATACCAGGGCAAGTCCAGCGCAAACAGGTAATCATCCAGCCGGTAACGGATGATGACGCGCAAAATATTGAACAGGCGGCGTACTGCTAGGAATCTCATGGGGTGTCGGGCTCCAGCCGCTGCGCGATCAGGGCCGTGCGGGCTTCAAGGCGATCCAGCTGCAACTTGAGCTGGTCCAGTTCGGCAAAGCGGCATTGGGCTTCGTTGTTGCCCACCAGCAGGCGGGCCTCTTCGGCCAGCCAGTCTTGCAGGCGTTGTTGCAGGCTGGCCAGCCCGGCAGCCGTCCAGCGGTAACGCAGGTGCAGATGGCCACCAATCAGGCTGGCCGGTACCGGCCCCAGCCACTGCTGCAGCTGAAATTCCCAGTCAATGTCCATGTCCTGCAGGATGCCGGACAGTTGCACCAGCAGGCCATTGTCGCCGTCGATACTGACACCGGGCTGGTGCAGGGCGGCGGCCTTGTCACGGGCCATGGCCAGTTGCCACAGCTCGCTGGCCGGGGCGCTTAGGGTGCAGTCGGCTTCGCCGTCCCAGTCGGCGGCCAGCTGAATGCCACCGTCTATAAACAGCAGGTGCAGGTTGAAATCCGGCTCGCGGGCGTGAATCGCCAGCACCCGGCCAGTCAGTGCCGCCAGCCGGTTACGGCTGGCAGGGTCCAGTTTGAGCAGGGCATTGAAGCCGGAGTCGATGCCGGCCAGCAGCAGGGTTTTCAGCATCAGGGTTTGACGCCCCGGTGCAGGGCGACAATGCCGCCGGTCATGTTGTAATAGCGCACGGCACCAAAGCCGGCAGTTTCCATCATGGCTTTCAGGGTTTCCTGGTCGGGGTGCATGCGGATGGATTCGGCCAGATAACGGTAGCTGTCGGCGTCATTGGTAATCAGCTTGCCGGCCAGCGGCATGAAGTTGAACGAGTAGGTGTCGTACAGCTTCGACAGCAGCGGGTTGCCGGGCTTGGAAAACTCCAGCACCAGCAGACGGCCACCGGGCTTGAGTACCCGCAGCATGGATTCCAGCGCGGTTTCCTTGTGGGTGACGTTGCGCAGGCCAAAGGCAATGGTGACCACATCGAAATGATTGTCGGGGAAGGGCAGGCACTCGGCATCGGCCTGTACAAAGCGCACGTTGCCGGCCACGCCCTTGTCCAGCAGGCGGTCGCGGCCCACCTTGAGCATGGAGTCGTTGATGTCCGCCAGTACCACTTCGCCCTCGGGGCCGACCAGGCTGGAGAATTTGCGGGTCAGGTCGCCGGTACCGCCGGCAATGTCCAGCACCCGATTGCCACGGCGCACGCCGGACAGCTCGATGGTCTGGCGCTTCCACAGGCGGTGCATGCCGCCGGACAGCACATCGTTCATCAGGTCGTAGCGCGAGGCGACGGAGTGGAACACCTCGGCTACCTTGTCGGCCTTCTGGCTTTCAGGCACGCTCTGGTAGCCAAAGTGGGTGGTGGAGTCCTGGCGTGTATCGTTCATGTCTCTGTACCCTGAAAAAAGTGCCGCTCATTCTACTGCCCGCCGGCCGCTTTGTCTTGTTTGTGCATGACGCAGGTCACGGGAGTGCGCTTTCTCGCGGGGGGCGGTGTGTCGCGGGGCAAGCCCGCTCCTACAGGGACGGGCTTTGAGCCTTGGGGCTAGCGCAGTGTACTGTAGGAGCAGGCTCGCCCTGCGACCGGGGCAGTGCCCTGTGTTCCGGGATAGCGCCCAGTGGTCAGTGCGTTATTTTGCGGAATGTCGCGGGGCAAGCCCGCTCCTACAGGGACGGGCTTTGAGCCTTGGGGCTAGCGCAGTGTACTGTAGGAGCAGGCTCGCCCTGCGACCGGGGCAGTGCCCTGTGTTCCGGGATAGCGCCCAGTGGTCAGTGCGTTATTTTGCGGAATGTCGCGGGGCAAGCCCGCTCCTACAGGGGCGATGGCACAGATGACTATCATTGGAATATTTTTGCAAGGGAGCAAGTTGATGAAGAAATTGAAGATTACGCTGTCCGTGCTGGCGCTGGCGGTACTGATGGGCTGCGGCAAGAAAGATCCGCAAAACGCGCTGGAACAGGCGGCCCAGGACTTGCAAGACGCCATCGCCGCCCGCCAGACCGGCAAGGCCATGGAGCGTATCCATGCAGACTTTCAGGGTGCTAACGGCATGGACCGCCAGCAGGCGCGGCAAATGATGACCGGCATGTTTTTGCGTTATCAAAACATTGGCTTGCTGGTAGTGGGACGTGAATGCCGGCTGGACAAGGGCTTTTACGACCGGGGCCACTGCAGTGCCCGGGTGGGTGTAACCGGCGCGCAGGGGCTGATTCCCGAGCGGGCGGATCTGTATCAGGTGGAAAGCACCTGGCAGCTGGCCGGCAAGGAATGGCAGCTGCGGGAAATTCGGTGGGAGTAAGGAGCCTGCAGATTACAACATAATCTTGACCACCGACTGGCTGGGGTCGCGAAACTGGCCGGCAGCCTGCAGCTGGTCCAGATAATCCTGCCACATCTGCGCCTGGTGGCTGCCCAGCTGATAAAGGTAGTCCCAGGTATAGAGGCCGCTGTCGTGGCCGTCATCAAACACCAGCTTGAGCGCATAGTTGCCGGCGGCTTCGGCGTGGGTCAGGCGCACAAACTGCTTGCCGGTCTGCAAGATCGGCTTGCCATGACCCTGCACCTCGGCGGAGGGCGACAGCACCCGCAAAAACTCGGCAGGCAGCGCAAACTGCTCGCCACTGGCATAACCCAACTCTAGTTGTTGGTCAGTGGTGTTAAGGCGGATTTTGTTGGGGATTTTCATGGTGCGGGTCTACAGGCGGGTAACGGAGCACCATGATAATCAAAACGGCCTCATTTGCGAGTGCTGTATGCCGTTGGTATATCATGCAAGACCGTTTGCAGCTGCGAAGCAGTGGCATAAGACAGCTAACCTAGGGCAGAAATTAACATGCGTCTATCTACCGCCAGCCGCCAGCTAATCCGACAAGCCATCACAGAGCTTGTAGGTGATCCAGCTAGCGTAAAACTCTTTGGTTCACGACTGGATGACCAGCAAAAGGGCGGCGACATTGACCTGCTGGTAACTGTTTTGCACCCGGTCGATAACCCTGCCTTGTTGGTGGCCCGTATGGGAGCGGCACTGCACCGTGCACTTGAGGGGCGCAAAGTCGATATAGTACTGCAGGCACCCAACCTGCAACGCCAGCCCATACATCAGATCGCAGAAGCAGAAGGAGTTGAACTATGAACATTCAGGACAATGCCGAGGCCAGCCGGCTTAAATTTCTAAGCGATGTTGCCCGGCAGACAAGCGCGCATTTGCAATTTACCTGTGATCGGGTATTTGCCCGGCCGATGAACCTGGAGCGCATCAATAACCTGGCCAATAGCCCGGAAGATGCCGAGCAAATTGATGCTTTTGTCAGCCGCTTTGCCCGGCTGCAAGACAACCTGGGCGCTCGGCTGTTGCCCCACTATCTGCAGGTTGTGGGTGAGCGTCAGCCTAGCCTGCTGGAAAACCTGGACAAGGCGGAACGCATGGGCTTGATTCACAGCGCCGATGACTGGATGAGCATGCGCAAACTGCGTAATCAGATGGTGCATGAATACATCCAAGACCCAGCCATATTGCTGAGCGCTCTGAACAGCGGTTATCAGTTTGTCCCGCACATGCTGCAAGCCAGCGAGAAGCTGCAGCAGGCGATACAAGTTTATTTGCAGCGCTGCCTTAACGCTCAATAGTGAAGCGCCGCATATTGGGCAGGTCTTGGTGGGCGGCAGCTGAAAAAAAGTTGTCGATTGACAACCTGAAAGGCTATTTCTAGTATGGAGTTCAAGGAATGAGCAGACAGAAGCATCCGCAAAAAGATGTTGAGGCCGCACTGGTGCATGCAGAGCAGCAAGGGTGGCGCATCGAGACTGGAGGTGCCCATGCCTGGGGGAAAATGTACTGCCCCTACAACGATGAAGAATGTCGTTGCGGCATTCACTGCATTACCAGTATCTGGAACACTCCAAAAAATCCGGGCAGCTTTGCCAGGGCATTACGCCGGGTGGTAGATAACTGCACGACCCATCGAAAAAACTAAAGGGGCCTTAGGCATGGAATATGAATTTACCCTGAAATTCAAACTGCCGGACGACATCACGGATATGGATGACGTGGCGGAGCGTCTGGGCGCACAGGGCTGCACCGACGCGATGGTAGGTTTGGGGCAGCCGGGATATGTAGGTCTGGACTTCATGCGTGAGGCGGCAGATGTGCAGGCCGCTTTATTGAGCGCCATTGACGATGTAAAACAGGCGCTGCCGGGGGCGGTGCTGGTTGAAGCCGGTCCGGACTTTGTTGGCCTGACGGATGTGGCGCAGGTGCTGGGTGTGTCGCGCCAGAATATACGCAAGCTCATGCTTGGGCATTACCAGCAGTTTCCTGCGCCGGTGCATGGTGGTAGCGCTTCGATCTGGAGGTTGGCGCAAGTGCTGCAGTTTTTCAGTGAGCGGAACTACAGCTTTTCCAGCTCCCTGCTTGAAGTGTCGCGTGCCGCCATGCAGATCAATATTGCCAAAGAACAGCAGTTGCTGGACAAGCAGTGGATGGCGGATCTGGAAGGCCGGCTGTTTGCTTAAAAAAATGTGTAACAGTGGGCCTGAATCCTTTAATTCGGGGCTGCCATAAAGTGTGCTACATTGCATCGCAAATGCAGTGCTCTGGAGGCAAGCATGAAATCAGCAACTATTCCTTCTTTGCGGGTCACGTCAGAGTTCCGCTCTGCTGCGGAGTCTGTGCTGCTCGAAGGTGAAACGCTCAGCGGTTTTGTTGAAGAATCGCTACTTCAAAACATCCGCAGGCGGCAGGCCCGGCAAGAGTTTATTGCCCGTGGACTGGAGGCGCGTGAGGATGCAAAAAATACCGGTGAATATGCGAGCAAGGACGAGGTCATGGGGTCGCTGCGCAAGCTGCTTGCTGAGGGACGGGATGACGAGTGAGTTACTCGATCCGTTTTACTGCGCAGGCAAAAGCCGATCTTGAGCGGCTGTATGCCTATTTAATCAAATGGGATTACGCAGCGGCAGAGCGGGCGTTAGAGGCTATCGATCACGCATGGGGTTTACTGGAGCAGTTTCCTTTTGCCTGCCGCAAGGCGGATGAAGCCAGTCCGTTTTTGCGAGAGCTGGTGATTTCGTTTGGGCATAGCGGATATGTGGCGCTTTTCGAGATTGAGGACAGCACTACGGTAACTGTGCTGGCTGTGCGTCATCAGCAGGAAGATGATTATTTTTAATGCTTTACTGATACTGTGTTTTTTGGCTTAACACATCGACTACCCACTGATTCAGGCTTTTACCTGTGGCACTGGCTGCCAGGGTAATTTCAGCATGCAGCTCTGCCGGCAGCCGCAGGTTAAATTTTCCTGAGAATTTTTTTAGTGGCTCGACGCCATCCTCTTGGCACATGTCTAAAAATACGTTTAATGACAGAGCGCCTTCACGCTTTAAACCCTCAAGATCCGTTGCGTAAAAATCAGCGCCACCGTTAAGTTCCAGAAACTCGCCCCTGAACATTTCAATTTCCGGGTTATACTGAATCAGGGCGCGATAACCGTTGATTTCTAAAATATTGTTCATGGTTTTACTCCGTTATCTGCCAGCCATTTGCGTATAGATGCCACCGCGCCTTTATCTGTATCTGGTGACGGATGGGGTCGATGAAATACACGCCTTTCGTTGAACAACTTAACCCCGACCCTCGAACCCTCACGTTCTGAAATTTCAGCGCCCAGTTCAATAAAAAGCACCTCGATATCCTTCCAGTTCAGATTGCCACTTACTGGCCTTGCAAAAATCAGCTCAAGGGTTTTGCGATATTTTTGTTTCATATGGTACCGCTCCTTAGTACTGTCGGCAAGTTTTGCGGACGCTATTTTTCGTTGGTGTACTGCTGATACAGCTCAAACAGGAAGGCGACCCGTTCGGCTTCGGTTTTGAAGCTGGTTTTGCCGTAGGCGGCGTCTACTGCCTTGTCCAGTTTCTGGTGGGCTTTGAGCAGGGCGGGTGGCATGGTCAGCGGGTCGTAGAGGTCGGCCAGGCTGGAGTCGGGGAATTGGGCGCGGGCATCCAGTACGTCCTGGGCGGCTTGTTCGATGGCCTGTTTTTGTTTGTCGGTCGGGTTTTGGGGCCAGGGGAAGTTGTTGTAGACAATGCTGTTGGAGTATTGATAATCGCTTTTCATTCTGCCGCCGGTATAACGTATCCAGCATATATGCATTGTGCTACTAATAACTCCAAAATGATAAGGCTCGGCACTAGGAATTACTTGTAAACTACCAGTGGCAATATCTGTTGGTTCAAGGTATCCAATCGGCAAAAAATTTCTGCGTTCAGAAGATACCTTAGGAATGGCTAGATAGCGATTTGTAGGTTGCCTGTTCTCGGAAAATAAGGATGGCTGAGTTGCCCATTCTTGGGTTCTCTTTTTTGAGCTTGAACTTCTTTCCTTTCGTACATTGTCTATACGTTCTAATATGGGCGCAACAGTTTTGATTTCGTTAGGCTTTGCATCAACAAGCCATAGGCAATAGCGGGTAATATTGTTGATTAGTTCATCGCCGCCAAACGCTCTTCTTATCCATTTTTCGCTGATTGGATATTCTGTGATGAGGGCCTTCATTTCGTGAGGTTCAAGAAATAAGTGGCCAAAGTCTGTTGCTTCACTACCTTTGTTAATGAGGGGTACGTCGCTGATTGGACGTGTTCTCTTATTTATGGTGATGTCTGCGGAGTTAACTAGATAGGGATTAATATTTTTTGCGATTAGCTCGTGTGATTCGCCCTTAATATCCTCGTATTCAAAAATCCGCTTGGGTGCAATTTCGTTAAGTGAAAAGCCAACTATTACACAGTGAACGGCAGCTTTTCCACGGGCTTCGTTACTCCAGGCAAATGTGCGATGACCAAAGAAAATTTTAACTCCGTGTTCAAGCATCCAGCTCCAGAGTACGCCGACTTGTTCGCCTTGGGTAATGGAATTAGTGGACACAAAAGCGCAACGGATATCAGTGTTTTGCATCATGTTGGCGGCTTTAACATACCAGGCAGCAACAAAATCCAATATACCGAACGATTTAATATGCCCCATGACGGAAGCGAAGTCGGCTTTCTGTTCTTTAGACTGTTCTTTTTTTCCGAGGAACGGCGGATTACCCATGATGTAACTAAGCCGGTCGGCGGCAATCACCTCGTTCCAGTCCAGTTGCAGGGCGTTGGCGTGGACAATGGTGCCGCTGGCGTGCAGCGGGATGCGGGCGAAGTAGGCACCAAATTCCTGCGAGACTTGCAGGTTCATCTGGTGGTCCATCAGCCACAGGGCGACCTGGGCAATCTGGGCGGGAAACTCTTCAATTTCGATGCCGTAAAACTGGTCCACATCGACCAGAATCAGGCTGGATACATCGAGGGCGAGCTGGTCGCCGGCGCGGGCGGCGCGTAGTACGTCGAGTTCGAGCAGGCGCAGTTCGCGGTAGGCGATGACCAGGAAGTTGCCGCAGCCGCAAGCGGGATCAAGAAAGGTCAGGCTGCGCAGTTTTTGCTGAAACTCCAGCAGGCGCTTGGCGTTGGTTTTGATGCGTTCAAATTCGGCCCGGAGCTCGT
>CAZVDA010000088.1:0-8633 GCA_964625365.1 uncultured Thiopseudomonas sp.
CAATGGATAAGTTGCCGTAATCTCCTTGGGTTTTCACAACATAGGTTAGAGTATCACCATCAGGATCAGTTGCTATGATGCTTCCAGACGCTCTTCTTGAACCATATAGTCGATAGTTAGAAATAAGTTCATCTACTACAGGAGCATTATTTGTATTATTTTCCATTATATTTTCAATGCTTGTGGTACTACCATTTGCAAACTCAATTTCTTCAAGCACAAATGATGCTTCAGTGTAATTTCTAATAGTTAATGTATCACTTAAGTCTTCAAAGTTTTTACCATCTTCCTTTAAGCCAATGACTAAATCATTGCCAATCTGTTTGATTATGAGATCATCTTCAGTAAGTCCACCAATTAGAAGGATTTTATCATTACCATTAAATGTTTGCCACCACTCATTGTTTGTGCTTTCTACGATAGTATCATGACCATACCCTCTACCAAAAACATATGTATCATCCCCTAATCCACCACAAAGTATATCGTTGCCTGCCCCGCCACTTAGTATGTCGTTTCCGCTTCCTGTTATGATGATATCGTCTCCATCTTTACCATGTACATTTTTATCCATGTTGCCAACAAATGTTACAACATCATCTCCATCGGTAAATAGCAACTCCTCAAACTCATCAGCACTCATTCTTGAGCCATCAAAAAATACAAAGTTTTCAATCCTTGTGTTTACATCATGAAAACCTTTAATGGTTAGAGAGTCTTCCGTGTTTCTAATCTTAATAATTAAATCAAGACCATCATTAGCTAAAATCAAATCCTCTTTAGTGATGCCTTCTGTAAAATATACACTGTCATTTCCACCGTTAACTGTTATAAGGTCTCCATCTCTACTACTATCTAAGTCTAAAACTTCAACAAAATCGTGTATGGTGTCTTTACCATATCCTAGCCCAAAAATATATATATCATCCCCAGCCCCACCATTTAAAAAGTCATCCCCAGCCCCACCATCTAATATATCATCGCCGTCACCGCCATACAATGTATCATCGCCGTCATCACCGTACAGTATATCATTGCCTATAGAGCCGATTAATATATCATTACCGCCATAACCATGCAAAACTCCACCCTCATCTAAAGCTCGTATTTTGTCATCACCGTCTGTTGATAGCATGCTATAGATTTGATTATAATCTAAGGTTGTTCCATCACTAAATTCGAAAGTTTCTATTCTTGAGTTAGGATTAAACCACTCAAGAATTGTGGTTTTGTCAGTTAGTTGATCGATTGAAAGATCAGGATTATTTTCATCTTTTATGCCAACTATTAAGTTACCTTTATCTTCGTCCCATGTGATGATTAAATCATCTTGCATGATGCCTTCTCCAAACAATATCTTATCATCGCCAGCATCTATAGTGTTGTATTCATCCCACACATGAGTACCTCTGTCTATTATGATGTCTGAACCATCTCCTCTATTGTAGACATATGTATCATCTCCTTGGTGTCCAGCTAGAGTATCATTGCCTCTGCCCCCAATCAATACATCATTGCCTTCAAAAGTATATATCTCATCATCGCCATCATGTCCATAAATCACAGAATCGTTAGAGTCTAAACTACGTATTAGGTTGTTACCATTGTTTGATAGTTTCAAATCTATAATCTCATTTGCATTAAGCTCTAAGCCATTACCAAAGATAAATTTTTCTATTCTGTTTTCTTTATTAAACCAGTCTTTTATGACAATTTTGTCCTCTATTGCATCAATAACTTGTCGCTCAAACTCTGTTTTTGCAAGATAGACCATAAGATTGTCTGTACCTTGTTCCCAAGCAAATATAATATTTTTCTCTTCGATATCACTATCAAAAACAATAGTATCTAACTCACCACCTTCATCAAATATAGTGCAATTCTTAGCTCCATAACCAATTTTATATGTATCATTGCCATATCCACCAAGCAGTATAGACCCTTTGCCTGTAACAACTAATGTATCATCACCATATCCAGCATCAATCTCACCACCTTCATCTAGT
Organism: uncultured Thiopseudomonas sp.; assembly: GCA_964625365.1. Lineage (GTDB taxonomy): Bacteria > Pseudomonadota > Gammaproteobacteria > Pseudomonadales > Pseudomonadaceae > Thiopseudomonas. Next base: position 2,007 of record CAZVDA010000088.1, read on the forward strand.
GGCCTAACTATATCATCACCATCACTTATCATTAAGTTTTGAATGCCTTCTACATCTAATATAGTTCCATCATCAAATTCAAATGTTTCTATCCTTGAGCTTGCAATATACCAATCTCTAAGTGTTATCTTTGTATTTTCAAACTCAACGATTAAATCATTATTTGTAAAGCTTACACTTATATTTTCTTTGGTAATTCCATCAATAAATTTTAGTGTATCATTGCCTGAACTGTCTATGATGATATTGTTTTCGTTAACTCTTTCTACTATATATGTATCATCCCCTAATCCACCATAAAGAACATTATTGCCCGTTCCTGCATATATTGTGTCATTACCATTTCCAGCTAAAATGATGTCATTGCCGCCTTTGCCATAAATCACATCATCGCCATCAAGTCCAGCTATGATATCATCACCATCTGTTCCCAAAAGAGGAACATCATCTTCGTTTGTTCCAGTTATGGTAAACTCTGCGCTATCTAGATTTATCTGTATTTCACTAAAATCTAAAACCTCTCCATTGCTAAATACAAAATTTTCTATTCTGTTTTCTTTATTAAACCAGTCGATTATTACTATGCTATCACTAAACTCCTCTACGCTTTTACCAAGCTCTTTTACAAACATATGGAGATTGTTTTCTTCTTTTATGTAGTAAATATCTGCTTTCTTTATACCAGCTCCAAATCTTACTTCATCAAATCCACCATCATCTTTAAAGCTCTGGTGTCCATAACCTTTGTTGTAGATATATATATCATCTCCAAATCCAGCAAATATAGTATCTTCTCCACCTTTACCATCAAGTATATTGTTGCCTTCAGTACCATATATCTCTTCGCCTTCAGCTGTTCCTATTAAAGATACAAGCTCATGATCATATAGTTTTATGCCATTGGCAAACTCTATAGACTCTATGCGCCCGTTGCCAAACCAGTCAATTAGGATTAATTTATCTTCTGGATTGTTGCTATATTCAACAACTAAAGATAAAGTACTAATGTCTGGATTGTCTGCGTTTTTCTCTTTAAGTATGCTTACATTAAGAGATGATTTATCTATACCTTCACCAAAGACTATCTTATCGACTCCACCCAAGTCATTGATAGTGTCAGTTCCGTCGCCTATATTGACTATATATGTATCATCACTACTGCCTAAAGAGTTGATGATGTCATTTCCACCATTTGCAGTTATAGTGTTTGTGCCATCATTATCTATCTCTAATAGATCATCCTCGTTTGTTAAAGCTATAAAAGTAACTGTACTTCCATATATGTTCAAATGTGAACCAACGCCATTTAGTGTTATGGTATTTATACCTTCCTCAAAGGCAAGGCTATGCCAAACAGGGTCAGTATATTTCTCTTTTTCAACTAAAGTATCATCTATGTGTCTTTCGGTAGTCTCTTTGTGTTTAAGGTCGTTGGTTATGGTTATAGTATTGTTCCCATCACCAAAATCACCACTAAGCTGAGAGTTTTTAATATTGATAGTGTTATTTCCGCTATCGGAGAACAACGAGGTACGCCCTAGTTCTTGTCTTTCATATATATATTGAGTTTTACTTGTTGAGATGAATTCATTAGTGTTTTTATCAAAAATATCTTCATATTCTATAGTACTTGATCTCTCTTTATTTACCAAACCAGCAATATTTACAACATTGTTGCCAGCCCCAAATTCAAATGTAGTTTGATGAAAACCAGATATATCAACACTGTTGCCACCATCAAAAAACTCAAAAAATCCAGAAGATGGCATATGCCCGTGATTTTGTGATTCAAAGTATTCATTCCAGTACTCTAATCCACTTTTACTTATAAATCTTGTTTTTAAAAGCCCACCATCATAATAGCCATTATCTTTAGCCACTAAAACATTGTTACCATTCCCAAATGTAGCATTTATTTTGCCAATCACTCCTGTGAGCTCTACTTGATTGTCCCCATTTCCAAAAGAAAGATCGTAACCCCCACTATGGTCAAAGTACTTATATTCTACATGAAAATCATCCATTGCTCTAGAAGTATATATGCCTCTATCTTGAACTCTTTTTGCTTTAAAGTTATTGTTCCCATCCCCAAATGATGCGTTTAAGTGAGAAGCTTCTTCTATGATGACGCTATTATCACCATCCATGAAGCTTAGGTTCATATGATTATTTTCTGTGTAGTGTTCATACACTATCTCGCTATCATCTAAGCTCGATACTGTTGTCGTTGACATTGTCGACATATTGCTTGTTGGCATCACGCTTACACTGCTCTTGATGCAAGCACCTTTGATATCTATAAGATTATTTCCATTTTCAAAAGATAGATTTACATCCTTGACATCCTCAATATTTAAAGTGTTGTTGCCATTTTGAAAAGAGGAGGAAAATGTAGCATAGTAGAGCTCATGCATAGAGTATTCACTGTCTCTATAAGTATGAGTTCCATTAACAAAAGAGACAGCATTGATTATGTTGTCCCCATCGCCAAAACTTCCATAAAACCCAGTTATGCCAGAGGTATTTATAATATTATCACCACTGAAATTATCTAAACCAACCAAAGAGCCTATTTTACTTTTTTGGGCAACAGAGTGGTTCTTTCCATCAGAATAAACATTTTCATAGCGTATAAGTGGTATTGCATCAATGTTTAGTACATTGTCTCTACTGCCATCTGAGCTTATAAGTATCTCTTCAATTTCACCTTGAATATTGATACTGTTACCATCTCCCCCTAGGTAAATACTTAGGTCTGAAAAAGTTTTCCAATACGAATCATATCCATCATCGGGATCTTTCAAGGACTCTTTCAAGGCTTGAAGATTTATATCAATACTGTTTTGTTCGCCAGAAAAATCAATGCTTGCATGTGTAGCATAGCCATTTAAAGTTACATCGTTGTTGCTACCGTTCAAATCTACGCTTACACTACTTCCCTCTTCATATATGTATGAATTATTTTCTCCTGTTAATTTATCTAAATTTAAATTCAGACTATTTTTTCCACTACCAGCATGGATTTCTACACTTCCAGCATATCCATCATAGTTTATAATATTATCACCATCGCCAAGGAACACTCTCTCAGCATTTGATATAACATTACTTCCATCTCCAAGGAACACACTATCATTTCCACCAAGTGCATCAATGGTAAAGTTATCATCAAATGAAGTACTTGGGTTGATTGTTTGTAGATAATCTATATCAATAACATCATCGCCATCTGTACCAGTGTATGATTCAACAAGTGTATTTGGATTTATAGTAGTTCCATCGTCAAACTCTAATAACTCTATGCCGTGGTAGCCACTCTTGTTGGAGTTTAAGACTATTCTATCGCTACACTCATCAAAACTTTTACCATTTTCATTTAAAACTATGATAGTTTGTGAGCCAGCGACTCGCATCTCTATGTCGTTTACTGTTATGCCATCTTTAAAGATTATCTTATCGAATCCATCATAGTCAGTTATGATGGTTGTTCCATACCCAAGACCAAAGATATAGTTTGTGTTTCCGCTATTTCCTATGATGATGTCATCGCCACTTTTTGTATCTATAGTTCTATCCCCTTCAAAATAGTGTAGATAATCATCATTCTCAGTAGCTACTTGAAGATTAAGTATCTCATTTTCATCTAAGGTAGTTCCATCACTAAATACAAAATTCTCTACTCTATTGTTTATATTAAACCAATCTTTTATAGTTAAAACATCTTTTAATTCTTCAAGCTCTTTGCCATCCTCTTTACTGTAAATGATTAAATCATTTGAATCTTGAGTTGCTTTAACTATGATATCTTCTGGATTTAAGTCTTTAAAGTTGACAGAGTCGTTGCCACTTGTGTCTAAAATAGTGTCTTTGTCATATCCACGACCGAATATATATCTATCATCCCCAGTTCCACCATAGAGCATGTCATCTCCAGTTCCACCATCTAAGATGTCATCCTTACTGCTCCCGTAAACTATATCATTTCCAGCCCCAGTTTTTATATGTAAGGGATGGTCATCAAGTGGATTTATAATGTCATCTTCATCTGTTCCTTGAAGATTTATAATGTCATAAATATTTAGTTTATCCCCATTGCTAAATACAAAATTCTCTACTCTATTGTTTATATTAAACCAATCTTTTATAGTTAAAACATCTTTTAATTCTTCAAGTTCTTTTCCATCCTCTTTAATGTAAATGATTAAATCATTTGAATCTTGAGTTACTTTAACTATGATATCTTCAACATTTACATCTTTGAAATTAACAGTGTCGTTGCCACCATCTTCTTGGAAGTTCCACCATGTTCTACTATCATCATATATAGTATCTTTACCATAGCCTTTACTAAAGATATAAGTATCATCTCCAGACCCACCATAGAGCATGTCATCCCCAGCTCCGCCATCAAGAGTGTCATTACCTTCTTCGCTATATAGTATGTCATCCCCAGCTCCGCCATAGATAGCATCATCTCCCAAGCCTGCATAGATAGTGTCATCCCCAGCTCCGCCATCAAGAGTGTCATTACCGCTTCCAGTTCTGATGACATCATCACCATCTCCAGCTGAGATATTTATATCTTTAGTTGAATCTAAGAATCGAGTTATCTCATCATCACCATCAGTTCCTTGAAGATTTAGTATCTCGTTTTCATCTAATGTAGTTCCATCACTAAATACAAAATTCTCTACTCTATTGTTTATATTAAACCAATCTTTTATAGTTAAAACATCTTTTAATTCTTCAAGCTCTTTTCCATCCTCTTTAATGTAAATAATTAAGTCATTTGAATCTTGAGTTACTTTAACTATGATATCTTCAACATTTACATCTTTAAAGCTGACAGTGTCGTTGCCACCATCTTGTTGATAAGTGCTACCCAAATATGGTCTGTAGTCATCATAAACCACATCTTTTCCATATCCTTTGCCAAAGATATATGTATCATCCCCAGCCCCACCATAAAGCATGTCATCTCCAGCTCCGCCATCAAGAGTGTCATTACCTTCTTCACCATAGAGTATGTCATCTCCAGCTCCGCCATAGACAGCATCATCTCCCAAGCCTGCATAGATAGTGTCATCGCCCGAAGTTGCGATAAGAACATCATCTCCATCTGTGCCAAATCCGGTACCATCTTTTAGCATAAGGTCAAAAACATCATTTTTGGTATAGCTTGAACCATCTGCAAACTTAAAGTTTTCTATACAGTTGTTTTTAACATACCAGTTAGTTAGTCTTATAGTGTCTTTTAACTCATTAAACTCTTTACCTTCCTCTTTAAAACCAATAAGCAAATCGTTATCACTCTTAGTAAAAATCAAATCATCTACACTAATGCCCTTAGTAAACAACAAAGTATCATTGCCCCCATCTGCACTAATATAATTTATCCTATAGTCATCATATATAGACACTCTCCCTATGTTTTTACCTATGACATAAGTATCGTCCCCCCCACCCCCATTTAGATAAGAGTTTTTCGTTGCATATAGTGTATTGTGTATATTATCACTAAATAATGCAACATACTCCATGATGTCAACTTCATTCATCTTGCTTCCATCAGCAAATTCAATGACCTCTATCATGTTGGATTGACTTTTCCAGTTTTTAATCACTATCCTATCTGTTGAAAAATCATCTTCAACACCTTCTTGTTTTAAGATGATAAGCAAATCATTGCCATTTACAAACTTAAAGATCAAATCATCTTTTGTGATGCCTTCTGTAAACTTTAAAGTATCTGTTTCGCCATATTTACCTTGGTCATCTATGGTGTCAAGCCCATCTCCTTTCTTGTATACATAAGTATCACTACCAGCCCCACCTACCAAATAGTCATCCCCAGTTCCACCTTCAAGAGTATCATTGCCAGAACTTCCATAAATGGTATCATTGCCGCCTAGCCCTTTTATAATTGAGCTTTCAAGTACTCTAATGACATCATCATTCTCAGTAGCTACTTGAAGATTTAGTATCTCATTTTCATCTAATGTAGTTCCATCACTAAATACAAAGTTTTCAATACGATTGTTTACATTAAACCAATCTCTTATAGTTAAAACATCTTTTAACTCTTCAAGTTCTTTTCCATCCTCTTTAATGTAGATGATTAAATCATTTGGATTTGAATAAGGTACTTTAACTATGATATCTTCTGGATTTAAGTCTTTAAAGTTGACAGAGTCGTTGCCACTTGTGTCTAAAATAGTGTCTTTGTCATATCCACGACCAAAGATATAGTTTGTGTTTCCGCTATTTCCTATGATGATGTCATCGCCACTTTTTGTATCTATAGTTCTATCCCCTTCAAAATAGTGTAGATAATCATCATTCTCAGTAGCTACTTGAAGATTAAGTATCTCATTTTCATCTAAGGTAGTTCCATCACTAAATACAAAATTCTCTACTCTATTGTTTATATTAAACCAATCTTTTATAGTTAAAACATCTTTTAATTCTTCAAGCTCTTTGCCATCCTCTTTACTGTAAATGATTAAATCATTTGAATCTTGAGTTGCTTTAACTATGATATCTTCTGGATTTAAGTCTTTAAAGTTGACAGAGTCGTTGCCACTTGTGTCTAAAATAGTGTCTTTGTCATATCCACGACCGAATATA
>CAZVDA010000089.1:0-8622 GCA_964625365.1 uncultured Thiopseudomonas sp.
CCGGACAGGTTGACCAGAATTTGCTGGTGCGGCTGCAGGGTGGGGGCGGTGCGGATGGCCCAGGCTACGGCGTGGGCGCTTTCCACTGCGGGGATGATGCCCTCGACCCGTGACAGGCGCATAAAGGCGTCCAGGGTTTCCTGGTCGGTAACGCTGTCATAGTTGACCCGTCCCAGATCCTTGAGGTAGCTGTGCTGCGGGCCAATGCCGGGATAGTCCAGTCCCGAGGCAATGGAATGCACGGGGGCAGGGTTGCCGTCGGCATCTTCCAGCACATAGCAGGCCATGCCGTGCAGTACGCCGGGCTTGCCCTTGGTCAGGGTGGCGGCGTGGCGGTCGGTATCCAGGCCTTCACCGGCAGGCTCAACACCGACCAGCTTGACCTGGGTGTCGTTCAAAAAGGCGGTAAAGGTGCCAATCGCGTTGGAGCCGCCACCCACACAGGCGGTCACTACATCGGGCAGGCGCTTGTATTTGGCCAGGCACTGCTCGCGGGCTTCGTTGCCGATAATGGATTGAAAATCACGTACCATTTTCGGGAACGGGTGCGGGCCGACCACCGAGCCGATGGCGTAGATAAAGTCGTGCGGATTTTTCAGGTATTCCTCAAAGGCGCTGTCTACCGCATCTTTCAGGGTAGCGGTGCCACGGGTGACGGGAATCAGGTCACAGCCGAGGATTTTCATCTTGACCACGTTGGGGTGTTCTTTTTCGATGTCCACCTGGCCCATGTGAATCTCGCAGGGAATGCCCACCAGCGCACAGGCGGTGGCCAGCGCCACGCCATGCTGGCCGGCACCGGTTTCGGCAATCACTTTCTTTTTGCCCATATGCTTGGCCAGCAGGGCTTCGCCGAGGCAGTGATTGATCTTGTGTGCGCCGGTGTGGTTAAGGTCTTCGCGCTTGAGCAGAATTTGCGCGCCGCCCAGTTGTTCCGACAGGCGTCTGGCGTGAAAAATCGGGCTCGGACGGCCCACATAGTCGGCAAACAGGCTGGCCAGCTCCTGCTGGAATTCAGCCGTTTGGCGAATTTCTTCATAGGCGCTGTTAATATCGTCCATGACCTGTTTCAGTTCGGGTGGCACATGCTGGCCACCGTATGCGCCAAAATAACCCTGTTCGTCGGGCATTGCAGCAAAGCTGGTTGTGCTGTTCATTGTATTCTCGCTGGCAACTACTGGGAAAAGGGACGGCCTGCTCAGGCCCTGGCGGACAGGTCCGCACACCCGCAAGGGTTCAGAGTGTATTTTAATTTTCAGGATTTTGCAGCGTTTGCGAGGCGGGCATGCACAAGGGGTTGTCTCCGGTTCAGTGGTATCAGCAGGCACTGGCGCAGGGTTTTGTCGCTGATGCCGCGCAACAGCAGGCGGTTGAAGCGCTGGAGGCCTGCCACCGTGCGCTCTGTGCTGGGCAGCAACCGGTCACGGGGATTTATCTGTGGGGGCCGGTGGGCCGTGGCAAAACCTGGCTGATGGACCATTTTCATGCCGGCCTGCCGGTTCCGTCGCGGCGGCAGCATTTTCATCATTTTATGCGAGACTTGCATCGCCAGCTGCATCAGCGCGTGGGCACGTCCGAACCGTTGCAGGCCATTGCCCAGGCGCTGGCTTCCGATATTCGCGTGCTGTGCTTTGACGAGTTTTTTGTCAGCGATATTGCCGATGCCATGCTGCTGGGGCCGTTGCTGCAGGCGCTGTTTGCCCGCGGTCTGACGGTGGTGATGACCTCCAACCAGCCGCCGGACGGCCTGTATCCGGACGGTTTCAACCGCGAGCGGTTACTGCCGGCGATTGCCGCCATCCATGCGCACATGCAGGTCGTCTCTGTTGACGGCAGCCAGGACCACCGCTTGCATGGAGTGGGGGAGCTGACGCAATTGCCCCGTTACCATGTACGCCAGCCGGGCGGGCCGGAGGCACTGGCCGGCTGTTTTGCCGGTTTGACTGCCGGCATGCCGGCGGCGTCGGGCGACATACGCTTGGGCAGCCGCATGCTGGCTACCCGTGGCCATTCGGGTGGTGTGCTCTGGTGTGACTTTGCCGAGCTGTGTGAAGCGCCCTTTGCAGCGGCTGACTATATTGAGTTGTGTCAGCAGTTTCAGGTGGTGCTGTTGGGTCGTGTGCCTGTGCTGGGCGGAGTTCAGCAACCGGCCAAAATCGCCCGTGGTACCGAAGATGCGGCCACGCGGGTGGTGGCCGGCGACCGTATTTTGCCGGCGCTGGCACTACAGGATGATGCGGTACGACGTTTTATCGCCTTGATTGATGAATGTTATGAAGGTAAAGTTTGCGTCCATATTGAGGCCGGCGTGCCTCTGGATGAACTTTACACGCAGGGCTATTTGTCTTTTGCCTTTCGCAGGACACGCAGCCGTCTGCTGGCAATGCAGTCTGACCGCTTTAACCAGGCGGCTTGTATCGCCATAGAAATAGAAGAATAGAATTATGCATTGGTCCGGACGCGTTACCGTTATAACCGCCCTGCTGCTGTCGGCCGCCTGTGCCACCCACCAGGGGCCGTCAAGCCAGACAGCGAGCCTGGACAAGGCGAAATCCAAACCGCTGGAACGCGCAGATGCAAAGCCCGTGGTCGTGACCCGTACACAAATGGCCGATGACGTGCTGCTGCGCGCCATGGCCCAGATCGGCACGCCATACCGCTGGGGCGGCAGCTCGCCGCAAACCGGGTTTGACTGCAGTGGCCTGATTGGCTATGTGTTCAACCAGTCTGCCGGTTACCGGATGCCGCGCAGTACCACGGAAATGATGCAGGTCAAGGCGCCGGTTATCGACCGTAGCCGCCTGCGCAGCGGCGACATTGTATTTTTTGCCACCAATGGCGGCCGCCGTGTCAGCCATGCCGGTATCTATGTGGGCGACAACCGCTTTGTGCACGCGCCTTCATCCGGCGGCAAGGTGCGTATCGACAGCCTCGACATGCCGTACTGGAACAAGGCCTATTTGCAGGCCAAGCGTTACCTGCCCGACGAACGGCTGGCCAGCACCTTTTAACTCCCTTCCTGCAATGCGGTGCCCTGGCACCGCGCCTGCACTCTGCAACACCCCCTCTGAATCCACTTCGCAGCCGGTCTTGGAGCTGTGCTGTGCCTTTGCTATGGAAGCCCTGTCATGTCTCACACATTCAAACCCTGCCTCGCTGCAGCCTTTTTGCTTGCCTGCAGTACAGGCGCACACGCCAAGCTGGGCGGTGACCAGTCCGCCAATGGCGTGGCTAACTGGATGGCCGGTGCCTTGCCTTCGGCTGGACATTACCTGATCGTCAATAGCGGCCAGTACCGTGGCCGCCTGCAGGATGGCGACGGCAGCCGGATCAGGGGCGGCAGTGCAGATGTCTGGTTCAGTGCCTTTCGTTATGTGCGCATGACCGAAACCCGTCTACTGGGGGCCGACTATGGCTGGCAGGTAGTGGTGCCGGTGGTGCAGCAAAAGCTGGAGCTGGGCGGTGTGCGCCGCTCCCGTGCGGCGGTGGCCGACATTACGCTCAATCCGTTTATCCTGTCGTGGCATCGCAAAAATCTGCACTGGGTGTTTGGTCTGGACATCAATGTACCAACCGGCCCCTACGATTCACGGGAAGCCCGCCGCAGCATTGGCGTCAACTACTGGGCGCTGGAACCGCTGCTGGCCGTTACCTGGCTGGGCGACACGGGCTGGGAAGCATCTGGCAAGTTCATGTACAACATTAAAAGTAAAAACCGCGCATACCGCCCGGCCCCGGGTGCCGAAAAGCTTGATTACCACTCCGGACAGGAGTTTCATGTGGACTACCTGCTGGGCAAACACTTTGGCAACTGGGGCCTTGGGGTGGCCGGCTACTACCTGAAGCAGACCACCAGCGACCGTGTTGACGGCCATGTAATCGGGGCTACCCCCGGCTGGAGCAAGGGACGGCGCGGGCAGGTGCTGGCGTACGGCCCTTCCGTCAGCTACCGCATCAAGCCGGGAGTGGCGGTATCCATGCAGTGGAATCATGAAAGCCGGGTGCGCAACCGTTTTGCCGGCGACCGTTTTACGCTCAAGCTGGTAACACCGTTTTAACCGGCTGTTACCGCATTCGCGGAGAAAGCAACATGCAACAGACAACAGCATGCCCCGTTGTGGGCATTATCGGCACCGGCGCCATTGCCGGTTATTACGGGCTGATGCTGGCCCGTGCCGGCGTGCCGGTGCGTTTTTTGGCGCGCAACGACCATGAAGTGCTGGCTGTACAGGGCTTGCACCTGAGCAGCAGCACGCTGGGCGAGCTGCACCAGCCGGTTGACCTGTGCAGTGATATGGACGGTCTGGCCGGCTGCCAGTGGATTCTGGTGGCCACCAAAACCACCGCCAATGCTGAAGTGGCTGGGCTGCTGGCGCAGTTGCCGGACCCTGCCGTCAATGTGGTACTGCTGCAAAACGGTTTCGCCGTCGAAGACGAGCTACGCCCGTTGTTGCCGCCAGCCATGCGCCTGTTTGCCGGCCTGTGTTTCATCTATGCACGCCGTACCGCACCGGGCCGCATTAGCCATCAGGGTGGCGGCAGCATCAATATCGGTTATCACAGCGGTGCCGACAGTGCAGAGCAGGGCGAGGCGCTGGCTGCCGAACTGGTGGAGCTGTTCAATGCGGCCGGTGTCAGCTCGCAGCTGGCTGATGTGTCAAAGGCTCGCTGGCAAAAACTGGTATGGAATGTGCCGTACAACGGGCTGTCGGTGGTGCTGGATGCCACCACCCGCCAGATGATGGACAATCCGGCGTGCTACAGCCTGATTGGCGACCTGATGCAGGAAGTGGTGGATGCCGCTGCGGCCTGCGGCTGTGTGCTGTCGGACAAGCTGATACCGGCCATGCTGCAGACCACCGCGCAGATGGGCGATTACCACCCCAGCATGTATGCCGACTTTGCCGACGGCAAACCGCTGGAGCTACAGGCCATCTACCGTGCGCCGCTGGCGGCTGCCGAAATTGCTGGGTGTGCCATGCCGAAAACCCGCATGCTGCTGCAGCAACTAGAATTTGTTACAGCAAGCGGTGCTGTTTAAGGGTTTGCATGGCGTCGTTGAGCGCCTGTAGCCGCCGCGTGCAACCGCCACGGTCCGGGTGGTGCTGGCTGGCCAGTTTGCGATAGGCCAGCCGGATCTGGGCAGCGGATGGTTGTGGCGTGCCGGCAGCCAGACCAAGACACTCCAGCGCTGCGGCGATGGCCGGCGCGTCCAGCAAACGCTGCAGGCTGCCATCCAGCAGAGCCTGTACCTGTTCGCGGCCGGTGCTGTCAAGCTGACCCATGTCCAGATAATAGTCACGCAGCGGATCGGCCTGCTGCAGGCCGTCCTGCCCGCCCGTGCGCGGCAACAGGCGGATGCATAGCGGGTTGATTTCAAGCTGCAGTCCCTGTGCGGCCAGTGCATCATTGAGCCGGTACAGTGCGTTGAACAGGATGAAATGGGTACGGTACAGGCCGAGCGGGTCCCCCAGGTTGTGGCTGTCGGCCAGACCGGGCCAGTCAAGCTGGCGCAGTGCCTGGATAAGCTGATATTCGCTCAGGCCGCCGGGCTGGGCGCTTAGCAGTTGCAACAAATGATCGGTCAGGGGGCAGGGCATGCTCATGCCGACATCAGACCAGCTTGGGCAAGGCTTGTCCAGCCGCAAGAAATTGCCCGCCAGGGCTGGGGCGGGCTGGCGAATGCGGGTAGAATGCGCGGTTTTCCATCGGGCACAACCGGAGTCACCCAGCATGAGCAGCACCCTGTCCGTCAAACACAACAAACTGCAAAAGCGTCTGCGCCGCCAGGCCGGCGAGGCAGTGGCCGACTACAACATGATTGAGGACGGCGACAAGATCATGGTGTGCCTGTCGGGCGGCAAGGACAGCTATGCCATGCTCGACATCCTGCTGTACCTGCAAAAGGTCGCGCCCATCCGCTTTGAGGTGGTGGCGGTCAACATGGACCAGAAACAGCCCGGCTTTCCCGAGCATGTGTTGCCCGAATACCTGAGCGGTCTGGGCATCGAATATCACATCATCGAAAAAGATACCTACTCGGTGGTGAAAGAAAAAATCCCCGAGGGCAAGACCACCTGCTCGCTGTGCTCGCGCCTGCGTCGTGGCACCCTGTACACCTTTGCCGACGAAATCGGTGCCACCAAAATGGCACTGGGCCACCACCGCGACGACATTGTGGAAACCTTTTTCCTCAACCTGTTTTACGGCGGCACCCTCAAGGCCATGCCGCCCAAGCTGCTGTCGGACGATGGCCGCAACGTGGTGATCCGCCCGCTGGCCTACTGCAAGGAAAGCGACATTGCCGAGTATGCGGACATAAAAGGCTTCCCGATTATTCCCTGTAACCTGTGTGGTTCGCAGGACAACCTGCAGCGCCAGGTGGTCAAGGGCATGCTGCACGAGTGGGAACAGCGCACGCCGGGGCGTACCGAGATCATGTTCCGCGCCCTGCAGAACGTGGTGCCCTCCCAGCTGGCTGACCGCAACCTGTTCGATTTTGCCAGCCTGAAAATCGACCAGCAGGCCGAGCCGCGCTTTATCAATGCCATGAATCTCTAAACCGCTGGCAGGCGGATACCCGGAATTCTGTCTGGTGGCCTGGTTTTTGCTTTTAAGTTTCTTGTCACCTTTCGGGAGTGAAAACCATGACACTGATGGCAGATTTTTTACTACAACCCACTGCCGGCAAGGATGGTGGACGGGCGGCTTCCCGTGAGACTGATCCGGTCGCCAGCCAGGCGCGGCAGCGGGATTTTTCGCGCATGCTGCATCAGCAGCGCCAGGCGGCTGATGTCCGCCCGCCGGTAGCCCGTGCGGCCGAGAGGCCGCAGGCAGACACTAGCCAGGCAGCACACAACACGCAGGGACGGGAACAGGTTTCCGGGTCCCGTCAAAAAAATGACTCCGGCCCAGCCGAAAATAACCAGACCGACACCACGGTTGAAGACGGCTCCGTACAACCGGATCAAACCCCGGGCGCAACCGACAAGCCGGTAGCCGATGCAAAAGGCGAAGCATCGCAAGACGGGGAGCAGGACGCCGAAGACAATAGCCCGCCCGCATCGCTCGATCCGCTGCTGGCACAGATCCTGATGGCCCACGGCCAGAATGAAGCGGGCGCAGACTTGAAACAGCCGCCGGCAGAAGGCGAGGTGCCGGCAGGTGCGCAGGCTGATGTGCCAGTTACGGCTGGAGTAGAGCCTTCCGCCAGCGCACAGGCTGTGATCGTTACAGAGACCGTGGCGCAACCAGTCGGCCTTAAGCCGGACACCGCTGTCCAGCTTTCTGCCATGCAGCGTGAAGCAGGGCAGCCGGCAGCCGCGTCCAGCACCTCTTTTATGCAATCAGCCCAGACAACGAGCCAGCGTGTGGCTGACAGCACCCCGGAATCGATGGAGTCCGCTGCGGACAGCCTGCTGGCAGACCTTGGCGAAGAGGGTGAAGCACTGGCCCGGCTGGTCAATGCCGGCGGCCTGCCGGACAAGGAGGCGCGTCCCCAGGGCGATACCCGCGCAGGGCAGTCCCAGATTGACAGGCTCGACGGTGCCGGCATGACCCGCAGCGATACCCTGCTGCGCAGCGAGGCGGTGCAGTCGGCACAGGGCGCCCGCCAGCTGGCCGGCCAGCCGTTGAACATGCAGCAGCCCGGCTGGGACAAGGAGCTGGTGGACAAGGTAATGTGGATGTCGTCCAAAAACCTGAAGTCGGCCGAGATCAAGCTTAATCCGCTGGAGCTGGGGCGTCTGGACATTCGCGTACAGATCGGCCAGGAGCATACGCAGATTACGTTTAACAGTGCCCATGCCGGCGTGCGCGACTCGCTGGATGCCCAGATGCATCGTTTGCGTGAAATGCTGGAGCAGCAAGGCATGCACAATGTGGACGTGGATGTGGCGGACCAGTCGCAGCAACATGAACGCTACGCTGCCGCAACCGGCGATACCCGGGCGGGCGGAGCCGCCGCTGATGAAGGCGAGGAGGAGCTGCACGGCGTTTCCGGCATCGAGCAGCAGGAAAGTGGCCATGCTGGACTGGTAAGCTATTACGTCTAGCACCGCAAGTGCCGGCCCGCTTAAGGAAACATGCCTTAATGGGCCGGCTTTGGGTACACTAGCGCACTGTATATACATAACGGATCATCATACCCATGGCAAAAGCATCCGCTCCGGCCGCTCCCGAGGGGGCACCGGTCAAGAAAAACAGGATGAAACTCATCCTTATCATTACGCTGGCCCTGTTGCTGGCCGTTGGCCTGACCGGCGGTGGCGTCTGGTTTTTTCTGCTCAAGGACAAGCCGGAACAGGACGATGCACCGGCCGCTGCGGCTGCTCCGCAACCGGTGGCCGTGGTGCGCCAGCCGGCCGTGTATGAAGAGCTGATGCCGCCCTTTGTGGTCAACTTCCAGGCTGAGGGCCGCAGCCGCTATATGCAGGTCAGCCTGGCGCTGATGGCGCGTGATCCACAGCAGCTGGCCAACCTCAAACTGCATATGCCTGCCTTGCGCAACCAGCTGGTCATGCTGTTTTCCAGCCAGGATTATGCCGAACTCAACTCTCCGCTGGGGCTGGACATGCTGAAACAGAAAGTCACCGCCAGTGTGCAACAGCTGGCCATGCGCGA
>CAZVDA010000090.1:0-8547 GCA_964625365.1 uncultured Thiopseudomonas sp.
CGACCCGGTCGGGGCAGGCAATGGTCAAACGAAAAGTGCGCATCGACAACTCCGGCAAAATTTGCAAAGGGCGCATTCTACCGCCTGCCGTCCGGCCTGTCATGGCTGTCCTCACGCTCCTGTCTGGCGCAGATACTGCCTGAAACCGGATAACAGCGGTCGTTAGCCATTACCGTGCTATTGAACATATGGCGGAACGAACCTGCGGAACATTGCCAGGCGTGCCTATTATTTACAACCACGCAATCAACTGCTATTTACAAACAAGTACTGCTAATTTAAGATTCGGCCTGTAATTTCCGGATGGTTATTACTAATAAACAAGGTTCAATGCATAACCGCATCAAAACGCCACCGGCGTGTACCATGAATGCAGTTGCGCATTTGCCAAATATGGAATACGAGTCCCGGAACACAACACCATATCTTTCCCAGGAAACTAAAATGTCCGTCAAAATTAACCGCTTTCGCAATACCAAAAACGCCATTCTCGAACTGCAACAGGAACTGGAAGCCCTGTCCAATGATCCGGACCTGAAACTGGAAATGGAGTTTGAAGACAAACTGCGCGCGCTGATGTCCGAGTACAACAAGTCCCTGCGCGATATCAATGCCATCCTGAACCCTGAAGGTGCCAGCACAGCCGCTGCTCCCAAGGCTTCTTCAGGTGCGCGTCGCGAGCGTCGTACCAAGCGTTACACCAACCCGCACAACGGCCAGATTATCGAAACCAAAGGCGGCAACCACAAAGAGCTGAAAGAGTGGAAGCAGCAGTGGGGCAACGAAACCGTCGAAGGCTGGGCCATCACCCTGTAATCAAGGCACTGGCGCGCAACTGCGCGCCAGTATCTCCCCTCAAATGCCGGCTCCCAGACGCTGGCGCACGGCAGCCACATGCTGCTGCCACTCCTGAATCACCCCGCTCTGGCGCTCCTGCGCCGTCAACTCGTTACATGCCTGTTCAAAGTCAGCCAGCGTACGTGGCGCTCCCGGCTCGATACCCAGCAAACGATCCCTGCACCATGTCTGCCAGCGCAACTGTTCCGCCTCGCTTAGACTATGTGGATAATTACGCGCACGATAACGAAACAGCAATTCCGGCAATCTTTGATCGTCAAAGGGCCAGGGCTGACCGGCCAGCTCCTGCGCACCGGCCTGCACCACGGCCCGGCACAGATCGCGGTCCCTGTTATTTAAAATACCGTCATACAATTGTTGTTCCGGGTCCTGTCTGGGCGTAAACGCCTGCGGGCTGAAAACTTCTTCCAGCTTTAGTTGCACCTGTTGTAAATGTTCCATTAACAAGCGGCCATTGGCACGCCAGACTGCCTCATCTACCTGCAGCCAGGGCTGGCGCTCAGTATTCAGACTGTCCATACCGGCCAGGGCCGGACATTTGTTGGCATGGATCTTCTTTAAAGGAACCGGAGAAACACCGTCCGGCAACTCGTTCCGGCGCGTATACAGACGCTCGCGAATCTGTTCGGCACTCAAGTCCAGAAGGGGCTGTATATCCTCCAGCAGGTCACACACCACATAGGCATTCTTGTTGGTAGCGTCCTGTATCAGCGGCATCACCACGGATAAATAACGTCGCTGCCACGACTGTTTGCCGGATACATGCAGCACCGGCCTGCCAATGCGCAGTGCCTGATGTACGCGATTTTTGTCACGCATGGCATACAGGTGCCGGTACAGCGCCGGCTGGGCATTGCGCAGCACCCGTGCCATGGCAATGGTGGCCCGCACATCGGCCAGTGCATCATGGGCCTGGCCATGCTCGATACCGTTGGCGGCAGTCAGCAACTCCAGCCGGAAGCTGGTGCGCCCTTCCTCGTTTTGCGGCCATTCGATGCCGTCGGGAGTCAGTGCCCAGGCACAGCGCAAGGCATCCAGAATGTCCCAGCGGCTGTTGCCGCCCTGCCACTCGCGTGCATAGGGATCATGAAAGTTGCGATACAGGCCGTAACGGGTAAATTCGTCGTCAAAACGCAAACTGTTGTAAGCGGCGCTGCAGGTTTGTGGCTGCATCATTTCTTGCTGCAGGCGTCCAAAAAACTCGGCCTCGCTCAGCCCCTGCTGCTGCAGAGTATCCGGCCTGATCCCCGTGACCAGACAGGCTCTGGGATGGGGCAGAATATCGTCGGCAATTCGGCAGTAAATATTGAGCGGTTCACCGATTTCATTCAGGTCTTCGTCAGTACGAATGCCGGCCACCTGCAGAGCGCGGTCGGCGCTGGCGTCGATACCCGTGGTTTCAAAGTCATACCAGAACATGCTGGCGCCCATAGTCTTGCTCCTTTTGCTTCCATTCAAGTATCTGCCTGTGGCAACGTAATGCGCTGGCGGCAAGGGTTTAAAGGGCCGATCTTGTCATAGCTCAATATGTACAAGCAAAATAATTGCACACTATGTCTGCTGGCCCTATGCCTGTATTTTATTAATGTCTTTTATTGATACGGAAACCTTAATGCGGCCTTCCCATCTTTTCCCCCTGTGCTGCAGCCTGTTGCTTGGCGGTTGCAGCCTGCTTTCCGGCCAGCCACAGCCACCTGTATACGAGCGCATGCAGGGCACGCTGTCTTTCAGCGACGCACAATGGCAACTACTGCCCTGTGATGCGACAGAGCCGCTGGTGCTGGACATCCCACATACCCTGCAGCCCGCACTGGAACTATGCCAGCCGACAGAAAACAACGGCTGCTTTGCCGACCTTGAAGTCCTGCAGGGCAGCCAGCCGGCCAGTGTTGCACGGCTGCACCGCGTGGAAACCGAAAGCCACGGCTGCCAGGACGAAGCCTTTGCCCATCTGCAGATTGCCGCGTTCGGCAACGAGCCGTTCTGGAGCCTGCGCCTGAACGAACAGGGGCTTGTTCTGCAGCAGCCCGGCGAGCCGACCCTCGCCCTGCCCTACATCCGCGAGCAACTGGCAGACGGCCTGCACTACATCAGCAGCCACGCCGACCACCAGCAACTGGGCCTCTGGATCAGCCAGCAACCCTGTACCGACAGCATGAGCGGTTTCTGGTATGGACTCAGTGCGCGACTAGAGTGGCAGGGACAAACGTTTTCAGGTTGTGCATACTATGGCGCACAGCATTCATCAAACCCCTAACAGGGATTTTCAACCAGGAGTTTCACCATGCTAAAAATTGCCATCAATGGCTATGGCCGTATCGGCCGCAACATCTTGCGCACCCTGTTCGAGCGTGGCCTGCAGGACAAGATCCAGATCGTTGCCATCAACGACCTGGGCGATGCAAACATGCTGACCCACCTGACCCGCTTTGACTCCACCTTCGGCCGTTTCGGCATGAACATCGAGCAAGACGGCGACACCATGAAAATTGCCGGCCAGACCATCCGTCTGCTGCGCGAGCCCGAGCTGACCAAACTGCCCTGGAAAGAGCTGGGCGTAGACGTGGTCATGGAATGCACCGGTCGCGTTAAAAAACGTGCCGATGCGCAAAAACACCTGGACGCCGGTGCCGGCAACGTGCTGCTGGCCCACCCGGGCGAAGCCGACCTGACCGTCGTCTATGGCGTCAACCACAACCAGCTGGCCGACCAGCGCGTAGTGTCCAACGCTTCCTGCACCACCAACTGTCTGGCTCCAGTGGCCAAGGTTCTGCACGAAGCAGTGGGCATCGAGCACGGCCTGATGACCACCATCCATGCCTACACCAACGACCAGAACCTGCTGGATAAAAACCACAGCGACCTGTATCGCGCCCGCGCGGCCGCCCACTCCATGATCCCCACCAGCACCGGTGCGGCCAAGGCCATTGGCCTGGTGATCCCCGAGCTGGCTGGCCGTCTGGACGGTCTGGCCGTGCGTGTACCGACCATGAACGTGTCCCTGGTTGACCTGACCTTCACCGCTGGCCGCAACACCAGCGTAGAAGAGATCAACGAGATCCTGCGTGCCGGTGCCAAGGCTTACCCGCAAGGCGTAATGGAGTGCAACGAAGCGCCGCTGGTATCCTGCGACTTCAACGGCTACCCCGTCTCCAGCGTGGCCGACCTGACCCAGACCCGCGTACACGACAATCTGGTCAAGGTACTGGCCTGGTACGACAACGAGTGGGCCTTCTCCAACCGCATGCTGGACACCCTGCTGCACTGGCGTGGCTAATCCGTTTTAACGGATCGCTCAAGCAAAAACGGCTGCCATTGGCAGCCGTTTTTTATGAGGGGTTAATAGTGCCTTGTCAGCTGTAACTGAAGCATCCACGACCGTCGGGCCTGTTTGCGGAGTCTGTGCCCCGCAAGCAGCGATTAACTCACTAATAGTGTGGTGGCGGTTCGTTGGGCACGTCCTGATACGCCTGCGACTGCTCTTCCTGGCGCAGGCGCAGACGCTCCAGCTCGCGCTTGAGCAAGTCAATCTGTTTTTGCTGGTCAACAATCACATCACTCAGCGCTTGCAGGGCATCGTCCTGAAAAGCTTGACGGATTTCCAGCTCGGCCATGCGCTCGTCCAGATTGCTCATGCCGGCTGTACCTCAAGACCGCTGGCCTTGAGCGCCTGCAGCATCTGCTCGCGCATGGCGTCCTGTTCGTCTGCGCCGTAGGCAACTGCCGTGCCACGGCCCCACACCGGTGCCGGCCAGCTGTCATCGCCTTCCATGCGCACCACCAGGTGCATGTGCAACTGGCGCACCACATTGCCCAGCGTGGCCAGATTCATCTTGTCGGCCCTGAACTGCTGCGCCATGGCCTGCGATACCAGGCGTGACTCGTCCCACAGCTGCTGTTGCTGATCGTCGTGCAGATCAAACAGCTCGCTGACCTCAGCCACCCGTGGCACCAGAATCAGCCAGGGGTAACGGGCATCCTTCATCAGCAGCACCCTGCACAGCGGCAGATCGGCCAGCCAGCAGGTGTCCTGCTGCAGGCGCTTATCCAGTTCAAACATTTTGACTCCTTGGTTTAATGGGGCAATGGCAGGCATTCTAACGCGCCACGATAACGCTGGTGACGCAAACTGCGCTGATCCTGTAGCAGGATTTGTAAAAAGTCCTGCACAGCAAGGTCTGCTGGCCAGTGCTGGCTGCGCTGTAGCAGACGTTCAAAATCGGGCTGTTGTTCGGGGTTGTAGCGTTCGGTATAGGACCGATCCTGCAGCAGCGCCAGCCCGGGCAGCAACGTATGCTCACAGCCCAGATCCAGCGCAATATTCAGCCCGGCGGGATCAAAGTCGCCCAGATAGCAGGTCGGGCGCTGCGTGGCCGCAAAATAACCGACCAGCGCCTTCACCGCCGCAGCATCATGCTGGTGGCCACGATACACCACCAGCGCATCTGCACAGAGTTGCGGCAAAACCTGCTCACCGCTACGGTGCAACTGCAGACAGCGGTAGAACATGTCCAGATTCTCCACCACCAGCAAACTGACTGGCCGCTGCAAGTCCAGCTGTTCCACCGCCACATCCAGCACCAGCTCCGCCGGCGACTGCTGCAAAATGGACAACCCGATACCGGACGCATCAGGCTGCAATACCAGCACCCTACCCTCTCCGGGCCGGCTAGTGTTTTTATCTTCCCGGTTGCCAAGCTGCCCCTGCTCGTAGCGGCTCAGGCCACTGAGCGCCTGTTCAATGGTAGGCTGGCCCAGCTGCTGCAGCGTCTCGTTGATCAGCTCCAGAACTGCATGATCAAAGATAACCTTACTGCCCGTCACCCAGCGACCAGTCGGCAATTCGTGCGTCGCACACCAGGCCAGCAACTCCTGCATCGCCTGCGTTTTCAGCGACAGGCTATCGCGGTCCGCCGTTTGCAAACGCAGCTCAACACGCTGCAACAGGTTGTACAGATTTTGCGAAAATGCCATGTCTTTTAACTCCATTAACCGCTGGATTCTGCGACTCCGCTTCGCTGCGCGCAGAATGACGGGGGTGCCCACCCAAACACCGCGACAGCAGCCCGGCGCAGCCGGGCTACCTCCCCACCAACGGCAAGGTGCCTATCAGGCAGGGCGAGGCCGGAGCAAAGCATCAGCAGCTATGACGAAGCTCGCTTCGGCGCGGCTGCGTCAGCTTTGCGTAGCGCCTCACCCTGCCGGCCACACCGCAGCCAAAAACCACATCAAACAGCCACCGGCCGCAGCTCCAAATCACTCACCACCAGCAACTGATTAGCCGCACTGGCCGGCGCTTCGCTATACAGCAAACGAAACATCGCCTTATCGGCAGCCGCCAGCCCCTGATAGGCGGCAATCACCTGGTACAGCCAGATCTCGGCATCCCACTCCAGCTTTGATTCCTGCAGCCAGTCCAAGGCACTCTGGGCTTGTTGCTGTTGCCAGACCTGCAAAAAGAATGCTTCCACATCCTGCTGCAAGGCCCGCCGGCGGGCCAGCACCACCTCATGCTCGACATGGCTGACCGCACCCACCGCCTCGGCAGGTATGGCACGCGGACGGGGTGCCGGCGGCAATGCCTGCAACAGCTCGCGCAACACGTCGCCATCCTGCAGGCGGTCCAGCGACAAGCTGGCGGCAGCCTGCAAGGCGCGGGCCTGATTGAACAGCGGTGGCACCTCGGTGCGCTGGGCATAGTCGCCCGGTTTGAAATTGGGATGGCGCTGCAAATGCGCCAGCATGCCGCGCACCAAGCGGTTGCGAGCATGCTGCTGGCGGAAGCGGGCCAGCAGCTCGATCAGCCGCTGTTGCACTTCGCGCAGACGGTTAAAGTGCTCGCTGACCTGGTCCTGCAGCTCGCGCACCAGCAGATTGCGCAGCCGTGCATTGCTGCCGCACAGGTTGATCAGTTCGGCAAAGTCGATCATTTTCAGGCCTTCCAGCCAGCGCTCCACTTCCTTGCCGGCCTTTTCGTTTTCGGTCATTTTTTCCGGCAGGCTGCTGACAAAGGCAAAGTCGCTATTGAGGCGGTTCCACAGGCTTTCCAGCCCATTGATGATGCGGCTGTTGAGGTCGTCCACGTCCTGGCTAAGGCCGCCAAACAGATAGTCGGCATGGCTGTGATTGCCCTGCTGCTGGGCCTGGTTGATCTCGTTGGCCAGTCGGCGGATTTCTTCCAGAAAGTCGCCAATTTCCGGATTCACCTTGCGCCGGCGCTCGTCGGCAATCAGCTGGGCAATCAGCTGGCGAGCCGGCTCGCCCAGTTTGGGGCCGGTATTTTCATCCACATGGGAAAAAATCCGCGCGCCCAGCAGGCGCTCGATGGACTTGCCCTGCGCCAGCTCGTCAATCGGCTCGCCGTAATAGCTGCGCATCACCAGTTCGGCGTGCTTGCCCAGCAGCTTGAGCCGCTCAACCCCCTGGCGGAAACTTTCGCCCTGATAATCCAGGCTGCTCATGACAGCAGCGCCTCCTGCTGCGCAGCCGGTTCGTCGTCAATCGGGATGCGCTCTTCTTCCTGGATAAAGCGCACCAGCTCCAGCAGGTAGTCGATCTTGCCGGTCACAATAAAGTGCTGGCGGTCCTTGTGTGGCTGCAGCAGGTAGCCTTGCTGGCGCAGGCGCTCGAACACCAGCTTGAGCTGGCCGCCGGTATCCTCGCTCTGCGACTGGAACAGGCGGGTGGTACACAGCTGTTGCAGCTGCTGGCGCAGGCTGGGATTGTTTTCAATGCGCGCGGCCAGATCATGCCGGTTAAGCACGTCATGGGCGCTGAGCACGCGGTCGCTGCCGGTGGTGTCCTGCACCAGCTGCATCAGGGTCAGCATGGGCATCAGGCTGTCCAGGGTGTCGCGCAGCTGCTGGCTGAGGCTGTCGCGCAGCTCCTGGTTCAGCTCCAGCCAGGCCAGATACCAGACGGCACCGTCGGCACTGCTGGCCAGCCGGCGGTTGAGCGGACGCAGGTACTGGTCGACCTGCTCACGCAGCGCTTCATTTTGCAGACGCTCGTGGTTGTGGCTGTCGCGCACCTGGCAGACAAAACCACCGCCCAGCAGGTCTTCAAGCAAGGGGCCGTACTGGATCACGGGGTTACCTCCTGGCGTTGTTGCTGCAGCAGCTGGCTCAGGCGGCTCAGTTGCGGCTCGATGCGTTTCAGTTGGGCCGGCTGGCCCGGTTTGCGCTCAATCAGGTAGCGCTGGCGGAACAGTGTCAGCACGTCCGACTCCGGGTTGGGGAACGCGCCGACGATATAGATGTTGTTGTTGGCACAGGCGGCAAACAGTTTTTCCACGTTGTGGTAGGCCAGCGTGCCAATTTCGTCAATCGGCCAGTGAATGGTCACTTGCGCCTCGCCACGCAGCAGACGGGTAAAGGCCAGCAGGTATTTGCACAGGATCAGGTAGGCCATGCCGTGGCTGGACGACTCCAGCAGCTGGCGGTCATTGCGGATCACCAGATCTGCGCCGCCTTCGTTCAGGTGCAATTCCAGGCGGATCAGGCTTTCAAAGCTGAACTGCTGGTCGCTGCGCAGCAGCTCGGCCACATCGCCCAGCTGCTTGAGGTAGTTTTCCGGCGGCAACTCGCCCGGGTGTTGCTCCCACTGCTGGTGCAACGCTGAAAAGGCTTTCAGCGGCTGCCAGAAACCCAGCTCGTCAATGGTGGACTGGATACGCACCTCGGACTTGCC
>CAZVDA010000091.1:0-8505 GCA_964625365.1 uncultured Thiopseudomonas sp.
TGGCGGGTAAAGGCATACAGTACTGCATAGGCGGGGATGTTCATCAGCAGACCGTAGAGCAGGGCAACCAGTCCGGCTTCGGGCAGTTGCAACTGGGTGAAGGCGACCAGCATGGCAATGCCGGCGTTTTGTACGCCGGTTTCAAAGCTCAGGGTGCGGGCTTCGGCGGAATTGAGCTTCAGGGCGCGGGCCAGAATGAAGCCGGCCAGCAGGGCCAGGGTGGCCAGCAGCGTAACCAGCAGGGCGGCCTGTAGGTGCATGCCTTGCTGTAGGGCCGGGCGGTTATTCCACACCAGCAGGGCGATCATCAGC
The DNA here is from genome assembly GCA_964625365.1 of uncultured Thiopseudomonas sp. Taxonomy (GTDB): domain Bacteria; phylum Pseudomonadota; class Gammaproteobacteria; order Pseudomonadales; family Pseudomonadaceae; genus Thiopseudomonas. The sequence continues at coordinate 313 of CAZVDA010000091.1, forward strand.
AGCAAGGTCAGGCTGGCGAAGCGCTTGAGGTGCTGTTCGTTACGCTGAATCCAGTGGCGGAACAGACGACGCCAGAGCATGCCCAGCGCCAGTGGCAGCGCGGTTACCATCAGCAGTTGCATGACCGATTGCAGCCAGGACAGCTGGAGGCGTGCCGGGCTGCCCAGCCACTCCAGTTGCAGCTGCACTGCCCAGGGCATCCAGAACGGCGCCAGCAGGCTCATGCTGGCCGTCAGGGCGACTGACAGGGCGACATCGCCACGGGCCAGGTGGCTGAACAGGTTGGAGGTGGCTCCGCCCGGGGCGGCGGCGACCAGCAGCAGGCCGATGGCCAGTGTGCCGGACAGCTGGAACACGCCGATCAGCAGCCAGGCCAGCAGCGGCAGCAGCAGAAGCTGGGACAGCAGGCCGACCAGCGCGGCACGCGGCCGTGCCAGCAGGGGCTTGAAACTGCGGGGCTCAAGGCTGGTGCCGACGACCATCATCATGATGGCCAGGCACAGGGGCAAAAACAGGGTATTGATCAGCATGACGTAGATTCCTTAGGGGTCAAGCAGGGCCGACAGGATCAGCGGAGTGGCAAACAGCATGTGAACAAGGGCCGAACAGCCAACCATGGCCGGTAGCAAGGGGGCCATGGCGGCGCTGGTACGGGCTGCAAACACAGCCTTCAGGTGTACGGCCAGCGGCCATAATGACGGTACAAACAACAGGGCAAGCCACGGATTGTTTAGCTGGCCGGGCAGGCAGGCAAGAAACAGCAGCCAGGCTGCCGACAGCAGTAGGGTGTGATAAAGACGGGCACGAGCCAGTCCGAGCCGTACGGCCAGGGTGCGCTTGCCGTGGCGGGCGTCGTTGTCGATATCGCGCATGTTGTTGATGTTGAGCACGGCCACGGCCAGAAAGCCGCTGGCGCTGGCGGGCATCAACAACAGCGGGGTAAAGGGTGTGCCATGCAGGTAATAGCTGCCGGCAACGCCCAGCCAGCCAAAAAACAGCCAGACCGACAGGTCGCCCAGTCCGGCATAGCCATAGGGTTTGCGGCCAACCGTGTAGGTAACGGCTGCCACCATGGCCAGCAGGCCCAGTGCGATAAAGGCCAACAGGCTGGTCGTATCCAGGCCGGCCAGGGTAATCAGTGCCAGCCCGCTGGCCATGGTCAGTGCGCCGACAACAAATAGCGAGTTGCGCAGCTGGCGGGCGCTAAGAGTGCCGCTTTGCAGTGCGCGCAGCGGGCCAAGACGCTGTGGATTATCCACGCCGCGCAGGCCGTCACCGTAGTCGTTGGCCAGGTTAGACAGGATCTGCAGCAGGCTGGCCGTCAGCAGGGACAGCAGCAGAACCGGCCAGGAAAAGCCGCCGTGGGCAAGGGCCAGCACGCTTCCGGTCAAAATTGCAATCAGGGCAAGGGGCAGGGTTTTGGGGCGGCCTGCATCCAGCCAGGCCCGTAGAGCAAGGGTCATGTACGTCCTTGAAGGAACAAACAACAAATTTCAGGGCGCATAAGGTATCAGATAAAGGCCGTTCAGGCATCAGGGGCCTTGTCGGACAGGTGTAGACAAGTTTTATTTCTTTTGGTTATTGATATGTTGGTTCTTATTCTTTGCTGTCGATTGTGTTTTGTTGCATAGTGCCGCCATTCAATCACGCATAGCGTGGATAACAACGGAAAGCAGGGACATACCATGAGCGAACAGGCTATTACCTACCTTATTGTGCCGGGCTGGAATGGCTCGCCGGATGAGCACTGGCAGTCACACTGGGAGCGCACGCTGCCCAATGCACGACGGGTGCAGCAGAGTAACTGGCAGCAGCCGCAGCGGGATGCCTGGGTCCGCCGTTTGCAGGAGGTGGTCGAGCAGACGTCCGGACCGGTGGTGCTGGTGGCGCATAGCCTGGGCTGCATTACCGTGGCGCACTGGGCGGCCGGCGCCGGTACACAACTGTTGCAGCGGATACGCGGTGCGCTGCTGGTGGCTCCGGCGGATGTGGAGCGTGACGGCTGCCCGCAGGAACTGACCGGTTTTGCGCCGGTGCCACGGCAACTGTTGCCGTTTCCCTGTATTGTGCTGGGCTCCAGCAATGACCCGGCGGCCAGCGCTGCGCGGGTGCTGGAATTTGCCGGCGGGTGGGGCAGTCAGGCCAGCATTCTGCCCGGTGTCGGTCATATCAATGTAGCGTCGGGGCACAACCGCTGGGAGCAGGGCTTTGGCTGGTTGTACCGTTTGCAGGCGCTGGGCGGCGATGCGCAGCGCCTGTGTGCCTGACTGCCGGATGATTTGTGTGACGGGATGCTGGCCAAGTGCCCGGATGCTGGTATATTGCCCGATCTTTTGAGCATTCCGGCAACCAGGCTGTCCGGTCAGTCGCGCTGAAGCATCTCCATGAGTTTTTTGTCTTTCGAATTTGTCACATTCTTTATTGCCTTCCTGTGCCTGTACTGGCTGCCGGTGGGGGGCGTGCTGTGGCGCAACCTGTTGTTGTTGCTGGGCAGCTATGCGCTGGTCGCGCTGTTCAGCCTGCAGTTTGCCGGCATTCTGGCCGGTTACAGCCTGTTCATCTATGTGCTGGGCAATCATGGCGACCGTATCCTTACGCCGCGTGGTGTATATGTGCTGCTGGGGATGGTGATTAGCGGCCTGTTTGTGCTGTTCAAGTATTACGGTTTTTTTAGCGAGTCCCTGCAGCAGGCACTGGCTGCGGTCGGGCTGCAGGTGGACATGCCGGTGCTGGCCCTGCTATTGCCGGTGGGGTTGTCCTATTACAGTTTTCACTCAGTCAGTTATGTGGTGTCGGTACAGCGCGGCGAGCTGGCGCGGGCCGGCTTGCTGGATGTGCTGCTGTATCTGGCGTTCTTCCCCAGTATTCTGGCCGGTCCGATCAATCGTGCCGTGGACTTCATGCCGCAAATCCAGGATGCGCAGCGCAGTCTGGAGCAGCCGCGCAAGGCGCTGTTTCTGATTGCACTGGCGATGGTCAAGCTGTTCCTGTTCAGCGCCTGGCTGGCGGAATACCGGGTTGATCCGGTATTTGCCGATCCTACGGGGCATAGCCCCATGCAGAGCCTGCTGGCGGTGTATGCCTATGCCTGGACGATCTATTTCAACTTTTCCGGCTATACCGATCTGGTGACCGGTATTGCGTTGTTTCTGGGCTTCCGGTTGCCGGTGAACTTCAACGCTCCCTATCTGGCGACCAGCCTCAAGGAGTTCTGGGCGCGCTGGCATATCAGCCTGTCGTCCTTTATCCGCGACTACATCTATTTTCCGCTGGGCGGCGGGCGCAGGGGCTGGGGGCGGATGCAGCTCAACGTGATGCTGGCCATGGTAATTTCCGGATTGTGGCATGGTGCGGCCGTGACATTTGTGGTCTGGGGCGCTCTGCACGGCCTGGGTGTAGTGTTGCTTAATCTCAAACACCGGCTGTTGCCGGCGCGTCCACGCGGTCCGGCCGGGCAGCAGGTGGCGGACTGGCTGGGCCGGCTGGCCTGTTTTCACTTTGTGTGCCTGTGCTGGGTTTTTTTCCGCAGCGACAGCCTGGACAGCGCCTGGCTGATGTTGCAGCAAATTGGCGCGCTGGAGCTGGTTGAACCGCCACCGGCAGACGGTACGTTCCTGCTGGCCATGCTGGCCCTGTTTGTGGCTTATCCGCTGCTGGCCGGCCGGCAGCGGCTGTGGCTGGAGCGCAGTAACCAGTTGCGCTGGGGACTGTATCCGCTGATGCTGGCGGTAGTGCTGAGCGTGGCCTTCAGTCTGGCGCCGGAAGGCATGCCGAATTTCATTTATGCAGGTTTTTAGGTACATGATCAGTCTGCAGCGTGTTCTGGCAAGTGTTTATGTGATTGCCGTAACGGCCCTGCTGCTGGTGTGGCTGCACCAGGCGTCGCTGGAAGCCTACTGGGAGCAAAGCTATCACCGCGCACCGCCCTGGAAGCCGCTGGAACAGGTGGCTGTCTGGCAGGCGGGCAGCCGTGTGCATCAGGCCGCACAGCGTGCTGCCGGCGTGTTCTGGCAGGAACTGACTGATAGTGATGAAACCCTGCTGGCCCAAACCGCGCCGGACAGCGATGCGGACGAGCCTGTTGCTCAGCCCGAAGAACAGTCCCTGACGGATACGCTGCCCGAGCCGCCCGTGCAGAGCGGCGTGGTGCAGGTTGACGTTGTGCAGCAAGCTGTACCGGAGCCGGAGCCGGAGCCGGTGCAGGCGAGGCAATCGGCAACCGTGAACCCAACCGAACCGCTTGTGCAGCAGGAAAGCGTGCCGCAGCCGTTGCCGATGCGTACCAAACAGCGCATACGCCTTGCGTCCGGCCAGCGCGTGCTGTTTGCCGGCGACTCTATGATGCAGGGCGTAGCGCCCCATCTGGCTTCGCGCCTGCGTCGCGAATACGGTCTGTCCAGTCTGGACCTGAGTCGCCAGAGCACCGGGCTGGCCTATCCCAAAGCCTTCAACTGGCCGGCAACCATCGAGCAGCATCTGGAACGTTATCAGGACTTCTCGCTGCTGGCGGTGTTTCTTGGCCCCAATGACCCCTGGGACATGCCTTCGGGACGGGGCGGCAAGTATCTGCGCTTTGCCACGCCGGAGTGGGAAGCGTCCTACCGAGAACGGATACGCAGCATTATTCACAGCGCGCAAAGTCATGGTGTGGAAATTATCTGGATTGCGCCGCCTTCCATGCGGCGCGCCGAGCTGTCCCGCAAGGTGGACTACCTGAGCGGCCTGTACGAATCCGAAGTACTGGATGCCGGCGAGCTGTTTATTGCCGGCAACCAGATTCTGGGCTATCCGGATGGTATCTACTCGGACTATTCCGGGGTGGCCGGCCAGACCCTGAAAATGCGCGCCGGTGACGGCATCCACTTTACTCCGGCGGGCCAGCGGGCCTTTGCCGACGCCCTGTTTGACCTGATTGACTATGTCCCCCAATCCACTGCTGAACATGACACCATTGGCCGGCTTGACCCTGCCCGTTTTTAAACTGCAGCAGCGTGCGCTGCTGCCCCTGCTGGCGGCCCTGTTGCTGGCGGGCTGCCTGCAGCCGCCCGCCGTCGAGGATGCGCCGCAAGTGGAGCCGCCCCCCGCGCCTGCCGTGCGTGGCCAGTTGACCGACTTTGGTGATCCGGCACTGGCGGCGCTGGCGGCCCGCCTGCGCAGCGGTGGGCAGGTGACCCATATCGTGCAACTGGGCGATTCGCACACCGCCGCCGACTTTTTTACCGGCAGCCTGCGCGAGTCGCTGCAGGAGCACTATGGCGATGCCGGTCCGGGCTGGCTGCCGCCGGCCTGGATACGGGGCCAGCGCAGTGCCACGCTGAAGCCGGATGGAGCGGACGGTAAACAGTGGCTGCTGACCAGCAGCCGCCTGCAGGAACACGACAATTTCCCGCTGGGCGGCTTTGTGCTTGAGTCGCAGGGTGAAGGCAGCCGCATCGGCCTGCAACCCTATGCAGCGGACACCGGCAGTTACCGCTGGCGGGCGCTCTACCAGAGCGGGCAGCCGGCCAGTATTCGCGTCAATGGTGAAACAGTCGTCTGGCCAGCATCTGCTCGCTGGCAGTGGTCGGAGCCTGTGGCCACGCAGCTGCCGCTGGAGCTGGTGACACAGGATGCCCGGCCATTTGCACTGGGCGGCTGGATGCTGGACAGGGATGCGCCGGGCGTTCTACTCAGCAGTCTGGGCATCAACGGGGCTACCGGCAGCATGGCCTGGCGCTGGGGCGATGGCTGGCTCGACAGCCTGGCCGCGCTGGAGCCTCGTCTGCTGATTCTGGCCTATGGCACCAACGAAGCCTTCAATGATGATCTGGAGCGCGACAGCTATTACGCCGCACTCAGCGGGCAACTGGCCGCATTGCGTGCGGCGCTGCCGCAGACCGTGCTGCTGCTGGCGGGAGCGCCGGATGCCATCCGCTACCGCCAGGAAGAAGGCTGTAACGCCCGGCGTCCGCGCCCGCTGGCCATGGTACAGGCGGTGCAGCGGCAGGTGGCCCGTGAGCAGCAGACACTCTACTGGGACTGGCAGGCCATGATGGGCGGGCGCTGCAGCTTTGAACGCTGGCAGGATGACAGTCTCGCCCAGCCCGATGGCGTACACCTGACCCGCGCCGGCTACGAGGCCAGCGCCCGTGCGCTGTACCGTGACCTGCAGGCCTTGCTGCAGGAGCAGGACTGAGGCGGTTTTTCAGGCATAAAAAACGGGCGACCCTTGTGGTCGCCCGTGTTGTGCATGGTTCAGGCCGGCAAGACCAGACCGCCGATCAGGAAGCCGAAGCACACCGCCAGCGCCACGCCTATGGTGCCGGGGATGAAGAACGGATGGTTGAACACAAAGCGGCCAATGCGGGTGGTGCCGGTGTCGTCCATTTGCACCGCGGCCACCAGGGTCGGGTAGGTGGGCAGGATAAACAGGCCGGATACCGCCGAGAACGAGGCAATGGCGGTCAGCGGGCTGACCTGCAGGGCCAGCGCCATCGGCATCAGCGCCTTGGCGGTGGCGGCCTGTGAGTACAGCAACGCCGAGCAGAAGAAGAAAATCACCGCCAGCATCCAGGAATGCTGCTGGATGACGCTGCCGGCGGTGTCCTTGATCCATTCCAGGTTGTTCTGCACAAAGGTGTCGCCCAGCCAGGCCACGCCGAGAATACAGATACAGGCGCTCATGCCGGCCTTGAAGGTGCTGGAATTGAGGATGGCATCGGTATTGACCTTGCACAGCAGGGTAATGACGGTGGCCACGCTGAGCATGATGATCAGGATGGCGCTGGTGGTGTTCATCAGCGGCACTTCGACCAGACCCAGGCTGGGGCTGTTGATGATGGCGTAGACCACCACCGCAATCACACCGAGCAGGAACAGCAGTACCGACGCCTTGGCATGGGGCAGGATGTCCTTGACCTGGCTGCCGCGCAGCTCGACCAGCTTGTCGGCGAGGCGCTGCTGGTACACCGGATCGTCGGACAGCTTCCAGTCAAATACCCGCGACACGATCAGGGCCATCAGCACAATGGCCAGGAAGGTGGCCGGCAGCAGCACCATCAGCAGGCTGAGGTAACTGACGGTATGGCCGTCACCGACCATGGCCGGGTTTTCCATCACCGAGGCCATATACACCACCGCCGCCGAAATGGGCGAGGCGGTAATGCCGATCTGCGCCGCCACCACGGCGGTGGACAGCGGGCGGCAGGGCTTGATGCCCTGTTCCTTGGCCACCTCGGCAATCACCGGCAGGGTGGCCAGCGAGATGTTGCCGGTACCGGCAAACAGGGTCAGGAAGTAGGTGACGATGGGTGCCAGAATGGTGATGTACTTGGGGTTGCGGCGTAGCAGCTTTTCCGTTTGCGACACCAGATAGTCCAGCCCGCCGGCAATCTGCATGGCCGAGATGGCGGCAATGACCGCCATGATGATGGAAATCACGTCAAAGGGAATGTTGCCCGGCTTGACGCCGATGGCGGCCAGTACCAGCACCCCCAGTCCGCCGGCATAGCCGATGCCGATACCGCCCAGGCGTGCGCCCAGAAAGATGGCCATCAGCACGATAATGAATTCGATGATCAACATGGTGCGACTCCTTCCTGCAAATGAACGATGCCCCTGAGTACAGGGCTGTACGGGCAGGGGAACATTGCAGGCAGAATATCCAGCAGCCTAACGGCTGGCAATGGCTCTTGTGTACGGTTATCCGAAACTTGTGCCGGCGTTGCGCAGGATCAGCAAAAAGTCGGATTGCATAAAGCAAAACACCCGCATCTGCGGGTGTTTTGGCCGGATGAATGCTTACTCGAAACTGAGCGCACGCTCGCCCTGCTCGTCACGGATGCTGGTCGGCAGCCCCATTTTATTGAGCAGGTTCAGGAACGGGCGCGGGTCGAGTTCTTCGACGTTAACCATGCGCTCGACATCCCACTGGCCATCGGCTACCAGCAGGGCAGCAGCCACTGCTGGTACACCAGCGGTGTAGGAAATGCCCTGGGTACCCACTTCTTTGTAGGCGGCTTCGTGGCAGGCAACGTTGTAGATAAACACTTCGCGCTGTTTGCCGTCTTTGGTGCCTTTAACCAGATCGCCAATGCAGGTATTGCCGGTGTAACCGGCGGCCAGGCTGTTCGGGTCAGGCAATACAGCTTTGACTACTTTCAGAGGTACTACTTCCAGTCCTTCGGCAGTTTTGACCGGTTGCTCGGACAGCAG
>CAZVDA010000092.1:0-8455 GCA_964625365.1 uncultured Thiopseudomonas sp.
CAAAGCGCAGCTTGTCGGCGGCATCCGAGGCGTTGGATACCAGCTCGCGCAGGAAAATCTCCTTGTTGGAATACAGGGAGTGAATCATCAGGTGCAGCAGTTGTTTAACTTCGGTCTGAAAACCCAGGGTTTCTTTTTGCGTTGTTGCGGTCATTGGTTTCTCCACACGACAGACTATGGAATAAAAAGGCAATGTCTGCACAGGTGGGGGCTAAAAGCGGGTTTTCAAGTCACTTCAAACAATCACCTGCCGCACCGGAGCACTCACCGCAGGCTCGGCAAGGATGTCGGCCAGCTTTTGCAACGCACTGGCAAGGCTGGCCTGATCCGGCGCACCACCCAGCGATACGCGCAAACCATGCACCTCACGCGCTTGACTACAGAACGCCTGCGAACCGGCCACGCCCAGCCCCTGCTCCTGCGTCACCTGCAACAGGCGCTCCGGCTGCTGCCAGCGCGGCAGTGACAGCCATAGGTGCAGGCCATTGGTATGGGCCTGTTGAATACCCGGCAACAGGCGGGCGGCCAAAGCCTGCCTCTGCGCCAGCTCGGCGCGTACCTGTTGCAGCATGTCCTGCGCCATGCCGGTGCGAATCCAGCTGGTGGCCATGGATACCGCACCTTGCTGCGCCATGAGCATCATGCCGCGCAAGGCATCCAGCACAGGTTCCGGGCTCTCGCCCTCCGGCATCAGGATGTAGGCAGTGCGCAAGCCGGGAGCCAGACATTTGGACAGGGTGGACACATAGTAAACCGGCGCACCGCCCCTCAGGCTGGCCAGCGGAGGCGGCGCATCACCTGCCAGCAGCCAGTAAGGATCATCTTCGATAACCGCAATCGAGTAACGGCAGGCAATCGCATAAATCGCCTCGCGCCGCTGCGCCGACATGGTGGTGGCCGTAGGGTTCTGGATGGTCGGCACCAGATAAATCAGCCGTGGCGGCTCTGTTTTGCACAGTTGCTCCAGCGCCTCCGGCAACATGCCTTCACCGTCCATGTCCACGGCAACCGCGCGGCGCTGCATCACACGGCAGGCCGCCAGCAGCCCCGGGTACGTCAGGCTTTCAGCCGCCACCGTATCGCCAGGCCGTGAATACGCCAGCAACAACGCGCTGATTGCGGCCTGGGCACCGGCACACACCAGCAGGCGCTCATGGGCAAGGGTGCCAAATGCCGGCTCCAGCCACCGGGCGGCGGCTTCACGGTCCAGCCGCGAACCGGCACCAACGTGATAACTCATCAGGCTGCCGTCCCCCAGCTGGCCTTTGAGGTGCGACAACCCGCTGTGCATCAGGCGCACAAAATCGACACTGCCCAGCAGTGGCGGAATGTTCATGCTCAGATCAACCGTTTCAGCACGGTCGGTCAGGGGGCTGGAAACAAAGGTGCCACTGGCTCCCTGTGCATTCAGCAGCCCTGCGGCACGTACCTGGTTGTAGGCTCGGGTAATGGTGGTCAGATCAACCCCCAGATAGCGGGCCAGCTCGCGCTGGGGCGGCAGGCGGTCACCTGTGGCCAGCCTGCCTTCTTCCACTGCATGAATAACCATGCGGGCAATCTGCAGGTAGCGAGGACCGGCGCCCTCCTGCAAGGGACGAATCCAGCCATGATCCTCACCCAGGTTGTCTGGAATGGTTGCGGACATCGGCATGCCTTATCTGAGTAAAACCGTACTGTGACGGGTATAGGGACTGGCCTAATCTTGCCAAAAAGCCCATACACTGAACGCTATTTACGCATACATTACCATTCATAAATATAAAACGACCAGTGCTTGCACCCGGGTATCACAGCACGTACCCGTGAATGCCTGCAATCAGGTCCGAGGCCGGCATTGCACCGGTAACGGATGCAGCAACAAAAACGGCTGCCCGTTCAGGGGCAGCCGTTATGCCTGCGTTGAATATGGCCCACTGGTCTTTTGTCAGGGCTGTTGCAGCCTGATCACCTGTACATCGGCAGGCGCTACCCTGAACACGACAAAGCCTGGTGACTTGACCATCTGTTTGATCTCCAGCTGGCCGCTTTCATTGATACCCTGAAACTTGCCGCGCACCAGATGGCCGCTGGAGGTTTCGATATACAGCTCGCGCTGCAGGTATTCATGCGGCCGGGAACGCAGGCGGGACAGAGAGAACACGGGAACCGGAACAACTTCAGGCTCTACCTGTTCCACAACCTCGATTTCTTCAACCGGCTGCAGCCATGCCGGATCGGGCTGTTCATCTGCGGCACTGACCAGAAAACTGCCACTGATCACCGTGGCCTGGCGTGCCGGCAACGAGAGATACAGCTTGCCCGACAGCCCGCCGGCCGGCAGACGCTCCAGGCTCAGGCTGAGTGTATAGCCCCGTGACAGGCGCAAGGCTCGCGGCTGACCGCTCAGTTTTTCCTGCCAGAGCAGTTCGACCTGCGGCAGTTCGCCGCTGTCATTGGGCAACACATCGGTACCAAATGTCGGCGCCATAAGGGCACGTCCATGGCTGGACAGATCAATACGGATTTCGCGGTTGGCTATCAGGCCCTGACCCTGGCGCAACACCAGCATGCCCTGTTGCAGCCCGGCACGCTCCAGCAAAAAAGGCTGGCCCTGCAACTGGCCCTGCAGCTGGCCATCACTCTCCAGTGAAACAACATTCTCGCTCCACTGTCCCTGCAACAGACGCTCAAGCTGTTCTGGCTGCTCCTGCCAAAGCTGCCACAGGCCAAAACCCAGCAAGCCCAGTCCGGCCATATGCAGCAACAGGGGCAATAGCGCGGCACGGGCATTGAGCAGCCCGCCAAGCAGTGCTGCCGGCGGCAACACGCCGGCGATTCCCCACACCCAGTGCTGGCGTGCGATACGCAACCACAGCCAGACCCAGCCAGGCACGGCCAGAGCTGCGCCTCCCAGGATATACAACGCCGTCATGTGCCAAACCTCCCTGAAAACAAACCTTTATTTGCCAGGCAACAACCGGTCACGCACCGTCATCACCACCAGTACCAGCGCAACAGGCAACACCCAGCCCATCTGCTGCCGGGCCAGCGGCAGGTAATTCAGCAAACCGGCCAGTCCGGTGTCAAAGCCGGCAGCCGCCACTCCGTCAAGAATGCCGAACAGCAGAGTTACCGCCATGCAGGCACGCAGTACGGGCTGCGGATTACGCCACACACCGCGGGCCAGGCTGGTCAGCACCAGTACAATGGCCAGCGGATACAGCCCTACCAGTACCGGCACCGACACCTTGATCAGTTGCGTCAGTCCCTGGTTGGATACCACCCAGCTGAACAGGGTAAAAAATACTACGGTACGGCGGTAGCGGATACCCCACAATTGTTCAAAATATTCGCCACAGGCCACCAGTAATCCCGTGGCCGTGGTCAGGCAGGCCAGCGTAATCACCACGCCCAGCAGCAGGGTTCCGTACAGGCCAAAACCGTTGTTCACGTACAAGGCCAGTATTTGACCGCCATTGCCGGCATCCGCGGCAATGGCATAGCTGGTCGCGCCCAGATAGAACAGCGAAACATACACCAGCGACAGGCCGGTTGCAGCAATAATACCGGCGCGGATGGAATACCCTGTAATTTTTGACAAGTCGGTCACACCCTGACGGCGGATGGCCGCAGCAATCACCACGCCAAATACCAATGCGCCCAGCGCATCCATGGTCAGGTAACCGTCCAGAAATCCGCTGGTCAGCGGAGCCGAGCTGTAGGGCTCCTGCCCGGGGCCGGGTAGGCCGGCCGGTTTGAACACGGCTGCGAGTCCCAGCAACACCAGCGCCAGCAACAACACCGGCGTAATTAGCTGCCCGATGCGCTGCAGAATCTTGCCCGGGTGAAACGCCAGATAAAGCACCACGGCAAAATAAAGGCTGCTATATAGCAACAGCAGCCACCAGCGGTGCTCCAAAACCGGTCCGATGGCAATTTCATAGGACACCACCGCCGTACGCGGCGTGGCAAACAAAGGGCCAATGGCCAGGTAAACCGCTACGGCAAATATGGTGCCCGCGATCCGGCCCAGCGGCCGGGTTAGTGCCTGCAGGCCGCCACCGACCCGCGCCAGCGCGACCACCGTCAACAACGGCAGCCCGACACCGGTGAGTAGAAAGCCCAGGGTTACCTGCCAGAGCTGCTCGCCCGACTGCAGGCCGGCAGCCGCCGGAAATATGATGTTGCCCGCGCCCAGAAACAAGGCAAAGGTCATGAAACCCAGCGCCATGACCTGGCTGTTGCTTAGCCCTTTCATTCCGTCATTTCCAAAATACAAAGGTGCGCATTGTACATTTTTGTACGGGCAACTGCCCTGTTTCTGTCAGCCGCTACGGAGGATTGGGGTTAGCGGTTCCGGTTCTGGTTTGACGGCAGTGGCCAGCCGGTCACCTGCGCCAGCGCCGCGCCGATTTCGGTCAGCGAGCGCACCGTATGCACACCGGCCGCCTCCAGCGCGGCAAATTTTTCGCCGGCTGTGCCCTTGCCGCCGGCAATGATGGCACCGGCATGGCCCATACGCTTGCCTGGCGGCGCAGTTACCCCTGCGATATAAGCCACCACCGGCTTGGTAACGTTCTGTTTGATATAGGCGGCCGCTTCCTCTTCGGCACTGCCGCCAATCTCTCCGATCATCACGATGGCTTCGGTTTGCGGATCAGCCTGGAACAGGCTGATGATGTCGATAAAACTGCTGCCTGGCACGGGATCACCGCCAATGCCGACACAGGTGGACTGGCCAAAACCTGCATCCGTGGTCTGCTTGACCGCCTCATAGGTCAGGGTGCCGGAACGGGAGACAATGCCGACCTTGCCCGGCAAATGGATATAGCCGGGCTGAATGCCGATTTTGCACGCGCCGGGCGTGATGATGCCGGGACAGTTCGGGCCGATCAGGCGCACGCCCAGCTGGTCGCAGCGAACCTTGGCCAGCAGCATGTCCTGCACCGGAATGCCTTCGGTAATGCAGACGATCAGCGGAACTCCGGCCGTGGCCGCCTCCAGAATGGAATCCAGACAAAAAGGTGCCGGCACATAGATGACCGTCGCATTGGCACCGGTTACCTCCACTGCTTCGGCAACCGTATCAAATACCGGCAACCCCAGATGCTGGCTACCACCCTTGCCCGGCGTGACTCCGCCGACCATCTGCGTGCCGTACTCGATGGCCTGCTGTGAATGAAAACTGCCCTGGGCACCGGTAAAGCCCTGACAAATCAGTTTGGTGTCCTTGTTGACCAGAATACTCATGCCCTGCCCTCCGCTGCTGCCACGGCCAGTCGGGCCGCTTCATCAAGACTGCGTGCCGCCATGGTGTTCAGGCCACTGTCGGCCAGCAGGCGTGCGCCTTCGGTAGCGTGATTACCTTCCAGCCTTACCACGACCGGCACCTTGACACCCACTTCGCGTACCGCACTGATAATGCCCTCGGCAATCATGTCGCAACGCACGATACCGCCAAAAATATTGACCAGCACAGCCCTGACCTTGTCATCGGCCAGAATAATCTTGAACGCCTCAGATACCCGCCCCGTAGTGGTGCCACCGCCCACATCGAGAAAGTTGGCCGGCCGGCCGCCATGCAGGCTGACCATGTCCATGGTACCCATGGCCAGCCCGGCTCCGTTGACCAGACAGCCGATATTGCCGTCCAGTGCCACATAATTAAGCTCGAATTTGTCCGCCTGCGCTTCGCGCGGATCTTCCTGGGTAACATCGCGCAGCGCCCGCAAATCCGGATGACAGTACAGCGCATTGCCATCCACCGCCATCTTGGCATCCAGGCAGTGCAGGCTGCCATCGCTGCGTACCACCAGCGGGTTGATTTCCAGCAGACTGAGGTCACAGACGGCAAACAGGCGGCAGGCCTTGACGAAAATATCGCTGAACTGGCGCGCCTGGCCACCAACAAGGCCCAGCCGGTAGGCCAGTGCCCGCCCCTGGAATGGCTGCGGACCGGTCAGTGGATCAATGGTTTCACGAAAAATACGCTCCGGCATGCTACGCGCCACGTCCTCGATATCCATGCCGCCTGCCGCCGAAGCCAGACACACCAGCCGCTGGCTGCTGCGGTCCACCAGCACGCTCAAATAAAGCTCGCGCTCGAAATCGATGCACGGCTCCACCAGCAGGCGGTTAACCGGCTGGCCGTGACTGTCGGTCTGAAAGGATACCAACCGCTCGCCCAGCCAGCGCCGGGCAAACTCGGCGGCTTCATCAAGGCTGTCCACCTTGCGCACACCCCCTGCCTTGCCACGCCCGCCTGCATGCACCTGCGCCTTGATTACCCACTGGCTACCGCCCAGGGTCTGGCAGGCATGAATGACTTCGTCAACGCTGGTGCCGGTCAGCCCCAGGGTAACCGGCAGGCCATGGGCAGCAAACAGCTGTTTGGCCTGGTACTCGTGAAGATTCATGGGAAAGCTCCTGCTGTTCTTGTATGCCCGAGTTGTACTGGATACCGAGCGTACAGGCAAATGCTTTTGTTGTTGCACTGCATGCCACAGTCGCCCGCTGAAGGCTGGCCCCGACCGAATTTATTCGGACAGCTTTGTGCGCAGTGCCAAGTGTGCGAATAAATTCTACGGGTGGAGTGGGTGTATGCCCGGCTTTATCCGGACCTGTCGGCGTTGCCAGATCAGACCTGTTGGCGTTGTTGCCAGGGTCGCAGGGCAAGCCTGCTCCTACACCAGGCTGCTTCTGTGTACGAGCGGGCTTGCCCCGCGAGCAGCCTGTGCGAATAAATTCGCTCCTACGGGCGCACGGCAAAACATCGCAAGCACAGCAAAACACCGAACAAGCACAGAAAACGTAAAATGACGGCGGCGGGACATAAAAAAACCGCCCCATTTGCATGAGACGGTTTTTCAAGCAGCACTAAAACCTAAAGGATTAGCGCTTTTTGCGGTTGGCCACGTGGATGGCTGCACCGTTGACGGCCAGTGCTGCTTCCTTGACCGTTTCGGACAGGGTTGGGTGCGAGAACACCATCATGCCGATGTCTTCGGCACTGGAGCCAAACTCCATGGCAATCGCGCCCTGCTGAACCAGCTCTGCAGCGCTTGGGCCAATGGCGTGTACACCCAGAACGCGGTCGGTGGTGGCGTCGGCAATGATCTTGACGAAGCCTGTGGTATCGTTGGCCGCCATGGCACGGCCACTGGCCGCGAAGGGGAACACGCCCACGTTGACGGCCACACCTTCAGCCTTGAGTTGCTGTTCGGTCTTGCCGACGCCAGCAATTTCAGGGTGGGTGTAGATCACGCCCGGAATCAGGTCATAATTGACCTGCGGCTTCTGGCCGGCAATGCGCTCGGCAACCATGACACCCTCTTCGGACGCCTTGTGGGCCAGCATCGGACCACGCACCACGTCACCAATGGCATAAACGCCCGGTACGCTGGTAGCACAGTTGTCATCAACAAAGATGAAGCCGCGCTCGTCCAGAGTGACGCCGCTGTCGGTAGCCAGCAGGTTTTTGGTTTCCGGACGACGGCCCACCGCGACAATCAGCTTGTCGAAGGTCATTTGCTGCTCGCCATTGGCGTCGGCAAAGGTCACGACAACCTGCTCGCCCTTGACTTCGGTAGCGGTCAGGCGGGCACCCAGACGGATGTCCAGGCCCTGCTTGGTCAGTACCTTGAAGGCCTCTTTGGAAACCTGCTCGTCAACGGTAATCAGGAACTTGTCCTGCGCTTCGATCACGGTCACTTCGGAACCCAGACGCGACCATACGGAACCCAGTTCCAGGCCGATCACACCGGCACCGATCACGCCCAGCTTTCCGGGAGCTTCCTGGAATTCCAGTGCGCCGGTGGAGTCGACAATCACTTTCTGGTCAACCGGAGCAGGCGGGATGTCGATTGGCTGGGAGCCGGCGGCAATGATGATGTTGGCCGCTTCGTACACTTTGCTGCTGCCGTCGGTACCAGTCACTTCAACCTGGCGGTTGGCCAGCACCTTGCCGTGGCCTTCCAGGGTGGTGACGCCGTTGGCCTTGAACAGGCCGGCAATACCGCCGGTCAGGTTTTTGATGATGGTGTTTTTGCGGCCAATCATGGCCGGAACGTCCATCTTCACTTCACCGGTGCTGATGCCGTGTACGGCAAAGCCGTCTTTGGCTTCGTGATACTTCCAGGTGCTGTCCAGCAGGGCTTTGGACGGGATGCAGCCAACGTTCAGGCAGGTACCGCCCAGCGCCAGATTGCCATCCTGGCCTTTGAATTTTTCCACACAGGCGGTTTTCAGGCCCAATTGTGCGGCACGGATGGCAGCCACATAGCCGCCAGGGCCGGCACCGATTACGATTACGTCAAACTTGTCGCTCATGAGTGTTCCTCGTTGGGGTCCACAGGACACACGGCCGCCTGTGGCGGCGGCCGGTTATAGGGCAAATATCAGATGTCCAGCAGCAGGCGAGCCGGATCTTCCAGCAGGTCTTTCATGGTGACCAGGAAGGTTACCGCTTCCTTGCCGT
>CAZVDA010000093.1:0-2683 GCA_964625365.1 uncultured Thiopseudomonas sp.
CTGCAGTACCTTACCAAATTAGTCAGGTGTTGCACTCAGTTTTTGAGACCGCCCATAATGAAAAACAAGCTTGCTCTAAAGACTTTGGCGTTGGCCTGCTGTTTTGCCACTACGACTGCATGGGCCAAAACCGACACCCTGCAGGATGTGGTCAAGGAAGCCCTGGAATACAACCCCGAAGTTCAGGCCAAGTTCAACGCATTTGATGCCTCTACACATGAGCGCCGCGAGGCCTTTGGTGGCTACCTGCCCAGTATCGACCTGGAAGGTTCCCTGGGCAGCGCCGAGCGCCAGTACGATGATGGCCGTGGCTGGTATACCCGCAACTATGCCGAAGCCCGCCTGACGCAAATGCTGTTTGACGGTTTCCTTGTGCGTAACCGGGTCAACTACTTTGAGCATAGCAGCCGTGAACACTACTTCGAGCTGCTTGATGAGGCCGAAGCCACGACACTGGAAGTGGTCAACGCCTACATTGATGTCGAGCGCTACCGTGAAATGGTACGTCTGGCCCAGGCCAACCTGGATAACCACAAACGTGTACAAAAGCAGATTGCCGAGCGCGCCGAGCGTGGCGTCAGCAACCAGGCCGACCTGACCCAGATCAACGGACGTGTTTCCCTGGCCGAGACCAATCTGCTGACCGAGGTTGCCAACCTGCAAAGCAGTTCTGCCCGCTTCCAGCGTCTGGTTGGCCGTTTGCCTGCCGAACAGGGAGAAAAGGTGACACCCGGCATGTTTGTCGTTCCCGACAACATCCAGGATGTCCTGACTGCCGCCTACAGCCAGAGTCCGGGGCTGCACGCGACCTTTGAAAACATCAACGTAGCCCATGCCTCGCTGGGTGAAGCCAAGTCTGCCCGTTACCCCAAGTTTGACTTCATTGCCCGTCACGGCACTTATCGCAACAACAACAGTTTCGATAACCGTAAAAAAGACTATAACTACGGCGACGAAACCATCGTTGAAATTCGTGCCCGCATGAATCTGTACCGTGGTGGCAGTGACATGGCTGCCGAGCGTGCTGCCCGCAGCCGCATCAACCAGGCCGAGGATCTGCGCGACAAGGCTTGTGTCGACATTCGTCAGACCGCCAGCATCGCCCACAGCGACATCGGCAACCTGAATGTAAAGCAGGATTCGCTGCGCAAGCACCGTGACGGTGCCCGCCAGGTGGTGCAGGCCTATCGCGAGCAATTCGACATTGGCCGCCGCTCGCTGCTGGACGTGCTGGACTCCGAGAACGAGGCCTTCCAGGCCGAGCGTTCCTATGCCCATGGCCAATACGATCTGACCCTGGCCAATGCCCGCACTCTGGAGAGCATGGGTGAACTGCTGTCCTCCCTGGGCGCGGTCAAGCAGAACCTGAGCATGCTGGATGACGGCAACAGGGCCGCGCACGAGTCCTATGCCAGCAGCTATTGCTCCACTCTGGACACCGCCGTGATGGATGTGCGCCAGTACCTGGAAGGTGGTGCTACCGCCGAGGTTGTCGATCTCAACAGCGACACCCTGTTTGACGTCGGCAGCCATGCAGTAAAGCCTGCCGCCCTGCAAAGCCTGAAGCGTTTCGCCTCTACCCTGCAAGACAAGGAAGGCACCATTCGTTTCATCAACATCGTTGGTCATACCGACAACACCGGCTCGCTGGCCCTGAACCGCAAGCTGTCGCTGGATCGTGCCAGCGCAGTGCGTGATGTGCTGGTAGAGGAAGGCATCAGTGCCCAGGTGGTCAAGGTGTCCGGCATGGCCGACAGCCAGCCGGTGGCCAGCAACAACACCGCTCAGGGCCGCGCAGAAAACCGCCGTGTAACCCTGACGGTTGTGCGTAACTGATATGCCATGGGGCAGGGGCGGCGCACCCTTGGCACCGCTTCTGCCATGACAGGACTGGAATCATGAACACAGCAGACAGTCTGGGCTGCAGCCTGTTCTGGCTGACTGGCCATCATGGCATTACCACCACACAGGATGCGTTGACCGAAGGCCTGCCATTGGTCAATGGCGGCCTGACGCCATCGCTGTTTGCCCGTGCCGCCCGTCGGGCCGGCTTGCAGGCCGAGCTGGTGCAAACGTCTCTGCGCGGTATCAATCCGTTGTTGCTGCCCTGTGTGCTGATTCTCAAGGATAACCGTGCCTGCATTTTGCACAGTCTGGATAGCGGGCAGGGTAGTGCCACTGTACTGCTGCCCGAGCTTGGCATGCAGGGCAAAACCCTGCCCATGGCCGAGCTGCAGGAGCAATATGCCGGCCATGTCTTCTACTGCAATCATCCGGTCCAGCTGAAGCAGGAAGGTGGCCAGGAGCCCGTGGTCCGTGAGGGCCACTGGTTCTGGCGTGTCATCATGCAAAACCGCGGCCTGTACCGCGATGTGCTGATGGCCGGTTTTTTCATCAACCTGTTTGCCCTGGTCATGCCGCTGTTCGTGATGAACGTCTATGACCGCGTAGTGCCCAACCAGGCCACCGACACCCTGTGGGTGCTGGCGCTGGGCGCACTCATGATCATTCTTGCAGACCTTGTGCTCAAGCTGCTGCGCAGCTGGTTCATCGAGCTGGCAGCCAACCGTGCCGACCTGCAGCTGTCGGCCCACCTGATGGAGCGCATTCTCGGCATGCAGCTGGCACTCAAGCCACAGAGTGTCGGCTCTTTTGCCTCCAACGTCAGCTCGTTTGAAAGCGT
>CAZVDA010000093.1:2783-8449 GCA_964625365.1 uncultured Thiopseudomonas sp.
ACCCACCGCATGCAGCACCTGTGGGAGCAGTCGACCCGCTTTTTGGCTGCCTGCTCCGGCAAGATGCGCCTGCTCGGTGCCTCAGTCGGCATCAAGGCCGCCTGGATCCAGCAAAGCACCGCCGTCTTCATGATCATCGTCGGCGTCTACCTGGTGATCAACGGCGACATGAGCCAGGGCGCACTGATTGCCAGCTACATGCTGTCGTCCCGTGCGCTGGCGCCCATTACCCAGGTAGCCTCGCTGCTCAGCAGCTACTACCAGGCGGCGGCGTCACTGGAGTCGCTGGAAAACATCGTCGGCAGCGAGCAGGAACGCCCGGCCCACAAAACCGTGGTTACCCGCACCCACATCAATGGCGATATCAGATTCAACAACGTCAGCTTCGCCTACCCGGACGAAGACCGGCCCGCACTGCAAAATGTCAGCTTTCATATTCGCCCCGGTGAGCGGGTGGCCATTCTTGGCGCAGTGGGCTCCGGCAAGAGCACGGTGGAAAAGCTTATTCTCGGTCTTTATCAGCCGGCCGAAGGACAGGTCCTGATCGACGGCCAGAACCTGCGCCAGATCGACCCTGCCGAGCTGCGCAACAGCATCAGCTATATGCCGCAAGAGCCGGCACTGCTTAGTGGCAGTCTGTACGACAACATTACCCTGGGCCTGAAACAGCCCAATAACCAGCATGTGCTGGAAGCTGTCAATGCGGCTGGGCTGGGCAGCCTGGTTGGCGGCCATCCGGACGGCCTTGGCATGCAGGTGGGCGAGCAGGGTGGCCGCCTGTCCGGTGGTCAGCGCCAGGCCATTGCCGCCGCCCGTGCACTGGTGCGCCGTGGTAGCATCTACCTGCTGGATGAACCCACCAGTGCCATGGACAGCACCCTGGAAAATACACTGTGCAAAACCCTGACCGGGCTGGATAAAAACACCACACTGATACTGGTTACTCATAAACACAGCCTGCTCAGCTTGGTTGATCGCATCATCATTCTTGATGGCGGCCGCCTGCTTGCCGATGGGCCCAAGGAGCAGGTGCTTGAAGCCCTGTCCACTGGCAGCATCCAGAGGGCCAGCGCATGACACAGCAGCAGAAAACTGCCGAGCAGCGCGCCTTTGAACAGCTCAGCCACGTAGCCGAAAGCCAGCATGGAGTACGCTGGCTGGAATGGCTGTTTGCGCCCCTGTTCCGTCCCTTTGCCACCGATGCCCGTCAGTGGGACAAGGATGCCCATCTGGCCATGCAGCAACAAAAAGTACCTCGTGCCCGTGCTTTGCTTTACAGCATCGCACTGGTGTCTGTGGCGCTGGTTACCTGGGCGGCTTTTGCCAGCATCGATGAAATTACCCGTGGTGAGGGCAAGGTGATCCCCTCACGTCAGCTGCAGGTCATCCAGTCGGTGGATGGCGGCGTGGTGGAAGAGATCTTTGTCGAAGAAGGCCAGACTGTTGCCAAGGATCAGCTGCTGGCGCGTGTCGACCCGACCCGCTTTGTTGCCAGTGCCCAGGAGCAAAGCTCGCGCATTTCTTCACTGCAGGCCAAGATCAGACGTCTCAAGGCGCTGATTGATGAAAAAGAATTCATCCTGCCGGAAAACCCTGCCCTGAGCCTGTCCGAACAGGCCCAGCTGATGGAAGAGCAGCGTTACTACAATGAAAGCCTGCTGGAGCAGGCCGAGCGCATGGCCATTGCCGAACAGCAACTGCGCCAGAAAGAGCAGGAGTTCAACGAAGGCCGTGCCCGTCTCAACACCGCGCGCCAGACCCATGGCATGACCGCCAGCGAACTGGCCCGCACCAGGCCGCTGCTGCAGTCTGGCGCCATCTCCGAGGTGGAAGTGCTGCGGCTGGAGCGTGATGTGGCCAGCGCCCGCGGCGAGCTCAACCAGGCCAGTGCCCGGCTGGAACAGCTGCAGGCCGCAGTGGAAGAAGCCGAGCGCCGCGTCAGCGAAACCCGCCACAGTGCCCGCAACAAATGGCGCGCCGAACTGACCGAGGCCACCAGCCAGCTGGCCAGCCTGCAGCAAAGCCAGCAGGGACTGGTTGACCGGGTGAAATTTGCCGAAATCCGCTCGCCGGTCAACGGCACCGTGCAGCGTGTGCTGGTCAATACCGTGGGCGGCGTGGTGCAGCCCGGCAATGCAGTGGTGGAAATTGTTCCGGCTGATGAGCAGCTGGTGGTCGAGGCGCGCATCGCCCCGCGCGATATCGCCTTTTTGCGGCCCAACCTGCCGGCCATGATCAAGTTTCACGCCTACGACTTTGCCATCTACGGCGGCATGCAGGCCCAGTTGCAGCACATCAGTGCCGACACCATCACCGACGAGCGTGACAACACCTATTACCTGATCCGCGTCGTATCCACCGATACCGACGCCGACAAATTCAAGATCATCCCCGGCATGACCACCCAGGTGGACATCATGACCGGCAAGAAAACCATACTGGCTTACATCATGAAGCCTTTGCTGCGGGCCAAAGCCAACGCTCTCACCGAGCGTTGACCGGCACCAGGCAGCGGACAAGTTTTAGCAAGAATTTTTACTGAGGAATACACCATGACTGATGCACAAGTAATCAAGCTCACAGGAAAAGTCTGGGCTGTCAGTGCCAGCGGAGCGCGACGCGAACTACAGGTTGGCGACAAGGTTGCCGCAGAAGAAATGGTGCTCACCGAAACCGGTGCAGAAATCAGTCTGGACCTTGGTGGCCAGGGCGAGATCACCCTGCAGGGCGAGCGTGAAACGCCCGAACTGAAAGCCCTGCTGGAAGAGCTGGACAGCATTGCGGCACAGCCAGCGCAGCCACTGCTGCAGGACGTGACAACAGTTGTCGATGAAGCTTTTGACGCAGACCGGGGCAAGCATCAGCACAATATGGTTCACCTGGTGCGCGTCGGCGACATGGTCGAGGCCGACGGCTTCACCCCGCTGGAAGTTGCCTTCATCGAAGAGCTGCTGCGCCCGCTGGGCATGGGCTACCCCGACCGTAGCCGCGCGTATGAAGAAGAACGTGAATACCTGCAAGAGCCGAATCATAGTACTGACTCACCCAATATCACTGCCACCATCAGCATTAATGTCATTGCCGGTGACGACATCATCAATGCAGCTGAAGCAGAGCAAGACATCACGCTCAGCGGTACCGTTGGTGGCGACGTCAAGCCTGGCGATACCGTAACCGTGATCGTAAATGGCAAAGAGTACGAAACCACCGTCAACCCCGACGGTAAAACCTGGGAAGTGGACGTGCCCGGCAGCGAGCTGGTGCAAGACAGCAGCGTAAAGGCCAGTGTTACCACGCGAGAAGGTAGTAAAACCGCTAGTGCCGATGCTGAGCGGCCTTATGATGTGGATGTTGTAACACCGACACTGGAAATCAATCTGGAGCCGGGTAGCGGCCCGGACGGTAAGTACAATGCCGAAGACACCGAGGATGGTGAAGTAGAAGCTGTCGTTACTCTGGATCCGGATACCGTCAAGCCCGGCGATCAGCTGGTGGTGATTGACAAGATCACCGGCGAAACCCTGCTGGACCGCCCAGTGACCGAGGAGGACATCGTCAATGGTGTGCCGGTGACTGTTCCGGTCGTGCCGGGTCAGGAAATCGTCGAGGTTGAAGCGACCATTACCGACCCTGCCGGCAACAGCTCTGCCGATATCGATGACAAGCCGGTGGACAACATCACGCCGAAGCTGGAGATCGATCTGGAGCCAGGCAGCGGCCCGAATGGCAAGTACAATGCCGAAGACACCGAGGATGGCGAAGTAGAGGCTGTCGTCACACTGGATCCGGATACCGTCAAGCCCGGCGACCAGCTGGTGGTGATTGACAAGATCACCGGTGAAACCCTGCTGGACCGTCCGGTAACCGAAGACGACATCAGCAACGGTGTGCCGGTGACTGTGCCAGTTGTACCGGGCCAGGAAATCGTCGAGGTTGAAGCGACCATTACCGACCCGTCCGGCAACAGTCATACTGACACCGACGACAAGCCGGTGGACAACATCACGCCGAAACTGGAAATCAATCTGGAACCGGGCAGCGGTCCGGATGGCAAGTACAATGCCGAAGACACCGAGGACGGTGAAGTGGAGGCTGTCGTCACTCTGGATCCGGATACCGTCAAGCCCGGCGACCAGCTGGTGGTGATTGACAAGATCACCGGTGAAACCCTGCTGGACCGTCCGGTAACCGAAGACGACATCAGCAACGGTGTGCCGGTGACTGTGCCAGTTGTACCGGGCCAGGAAATCGTCGAGGTTGAAGCGACCATTACCGACCCGTCCGGCAACAGTCATACTGACACCGACGACAAGCCGGTGGACAACATCACGCCGAAGCTGGAGATTAATCTGGAGCCGGGTACCGGCCCGGATGGCAAGTACTACAACATCGAAGATATCAAAGATGGTGAAGTTAAGGCGTTAGTCACGCTGGATCCTAATACTGTAGAGCCCGGTGATCACCTGGTGGTAATTGACAAGATTACTGGTGAAACCCTGCTGGACCGTCCAGTAACAGAAGACGACATCACTAACGGTGTGCCGGTAACTGTACCAGTGGTATCAGGTCAGGAAACCGTGGAGGTCGAAGCTACCATCACAGACCCAGCTGGTAACTTTGATGTTGATACCGACAACAAGCCGGTGGATGCAACAGCACCCACCGTCACCATCGAGCTGCAAGATGCTGGTGACGATGGCGTGTATAACATTGAAGAAATTGGTGACGATGGCACAGTGCCTGCGCTGGCCAAGCCCGGCCCAACGGCTGAAGTGGGCGATACCCTGGTGGTTACGGACAACGAGGGCAATCCTCTGCTGACAAAGGTCCTGACCCAGGAGGACCTGGATAACGGCGTAATCGTTCAGGTGCCTGTAGCCGAAGGTGATACTGAAGTGATCGTTCATGCAACCATCACCGACCCGGCAGGTAACCACGACTCTGACAGTGATACAAAGCCGGTAGATAATATCCCCCCAAAAGTAACAATCGAGTTTGAAGGCTATGGTGATGACGGTGAGTACAACAAGTCAGAAGTAATAGACGGCAAGGTGCCTGCGAAGGTTACTCTGGACCCGGATACAGTTGAGCCCGGTGACTGGTTGGTGGTGATTGACGAGAAAACCGGTATAACTTTGCTGGAACGCGAGGTAACTCAGGAAGATATAGACGACGGGGTGCCTTTGGAAGTGCCCGTAGTTCCTGGTCAGACAGAGGTTTATGTTAAGGCTACCGTTACAGATAAAGCCGGTAACCAGGGCAACTCTACAGATACCAAGCCAGTAACCAACCTGCCACCTGAAGCCAAAGACGATGCAGACGAAACTCTGAAAAGTGTTCGTCTGACCAAAGATGCCGAAAATGGCGTGCTGCCAAACGATGAAGACCCAGATGGTGATGATCTTTCCGTCATGGCTGTTAGCCATGGCGATGGTAGTCCAGTCGAGCCTGATGCCAACGGCGATATGGAAATCAAAGGCGAGTGGGGCACCCTGGTGCTTAAGCCCGATGGCAGCTATACCTATACGCCAGATTTGAGCAATCTTAAGGTGTGGGAGTTGCCAGAAGGCGAAACCCTGGAAGATACCTTTACGTACAGGGTGTCTGACGGCAAAGGCGGTGAGGCACAGGCCGATCTGGTTATTACTTTGCACGGTCACAGCAAC